>NZ_VIGS01000009.1:0-60840 GCF_006704135.1 Micrococcus sp. R8502A1 | reverse complement strand
GATGTCTGTTGCTTCGAGATTTGTCGGATTCTTGTTGTGTTTTCGACGGGACCCTCAGATGTTTAGATTAATGAGATCGCCGGCAGGGTCGGCTGTGTATAGGAGACGGGGTGGGGACGAGCCCGCGCGGAGGCCCGCAGACGCGCCGTTTCGTCCCCGACGTGGCGGCGTGTCTGCGGGCCTCGGCGCCGGTCCGGTCGCCCACGACGACGGCGCGCCCTTCCGGAGGAGGACCCGCCGTCGTCGTGGGGTGGGGACGGGCGGAGCCCGTCAGGCGGGCCGGATCAGGCCGGCACCACCGGGTTCGAACGCGTGGCCACGACCTGCTCGTCGTGCAGCTCGCGGTCCTGGATGCCCTTGGGGACGAACAGGACGGCGATGAGCGAGACCGCGGAGATCGCGATGATGTACCAGGCCACGTTCTCCCAGCCGGTCTTCACGAGCTGGTCGGCGATCAGCGGGGCGAAGGCGCCGCCGATGATGGTGCCGAGCGCGTAGCCGATGGAGACACCGGAGAAGCGGACGCGGGCCGGGAACATCTCGGCGTACATCGCCGACTGCGGGCCGTAGGACAGACCCAGGCCGAGCGTCAGGACGAACAGGCCCAGCGAGAACAGCGGCAGAGACGCGGTGTTGAGCAGCCCGAACAGCGGGAAGGCCCAGACGATCAGGAAGCCGTAGCCGAGGACGAAGGTCAGCTTGCGGCCGATCTTGTCCGAGACCCAGCCGCCGAGCAGGGTGAAGATGAACCAGCCGACGCCGCCGACGAGGCTCGCGATGAGCACCTCGGAGGAGGTCATGCCCAGGCCCTTCGGGCCGCCGTACTTCGAGAACCACGCGATGAGCAGGTAGCCGACGCCGTTGTTCGCGGCGAAGATCACGGCGGCGAGGATGACCTCCATGGTGTGGTGCCGGAAGAGCTCGCCCAGCGGGGCGGACTCGTCCACCTTGAGCTGCTGCATCTCCTTGAAGACCGGGGACTCCTCCACGGCCTTGCGGATCAGGTAGCCGACGACGATCAGCACCACGGAGATCAGGAACGGGATGCGCCAGCCCCAGGCGAGGAACTGCTCCTCGGACATGGTGGAGCGCACGATGAACAGCACACCGGTGGCCAGGATCATGCCCAGCGGCACGCCGATCTGCGGGGCGGAGCCGAACAGGCCGCGCTTGCCGTGGGGGGCGTGCTCCACGGCCAGCAGCGCCGCGCCGCCCCACTCGCCGCCGGCGGACAGGCCCTGCAGCAGGCGCAGCGCGACGAGCAGGATCGGGGCCCACACGCCGATCTGGGCGTAGGTGGGCAGCAGGCCGATGAGGGTGGTGGCCAGGCCCATGCCGATCAGCGTGAGGGACAGGACGAGCTTGCGGCCGAAGCGGTCGCCGAGGTGGCCGGCGACGATCGCGCCGAGCGGGCGGACGAGGAAGGAGATGCCGAGGGTGACCCACGCGGCGATCTGGGAGCCGTTCTCGCCCATCGGCTGGAAGAAGAGGGCGGCGAAGACGAGTGCGGTGGCCTGGGCGTAGATGAAGAAGTCGTACCACTCGACCGTGGTGCCGACCATGGTGCCGGCGAGGACCTTGCGCTCCTCGCGGCGCTGCTCGGGGGTGCGGGGGTCGGCGGCGCGGCGGGGCGCGACCGGGGACGGAGCGGGGTGAGACATGCGGTGTCCTTGGTCGGGGAGGCGGCGGGCGGCCGCGGGGAGGCGGAGGCTGGCGAGGGAGCCGCGGACGGGATGTGGGGTGGATCGCATCGTATACGATCCACGTGATTCAGCGCACAGGACCGGCGTCACACTTCGGTCACCCGGGAGCGGGGGCTGCCCACCCCACGGGACGACGACGGCGCCGCGCCCCTCGTGCGAAGGGTGCGGCGCCGTCGTCGGTGGCGGGGTGCGGCGGCTCAGCCGCGGCCGGTGAAGTCCGGCTTCCGCTTCTCCTGGAAGGCCTGGAAGCCCTCGGCGTAGTCGGCGGTGCCGCAGAGCTCGCCCTGGGCGATGTTCTCCGCGTCGAGGGACTCCCACAGGCCCACGCGCCGGTCGCGGACCTGGGCCACGAGCTCCTTCGACGCGCGGAACGCGAGGGTCGCGCCGGAGGCCACCTGGGCGACCTTCGCGCGGGTGAACTCGAGCAGCTCGTCCGCGGGCAGGGCCCGGGAGAACAGCCCGGCCTGGACGGCCTCGGCGCCCGAGAGGAGCTCGGCCGTGTAGATCAGGTCCAGGGTGCGGTGCGCGCCCAGGCGCTCGGTGAACAGCCAGTGGCCGCCGGAGTCCAGGGTGGCCCCGAGGTTCGCGAACGGCGAGCCGATCTTCGCGTCCTCGGCCACGTACACCACGTCCGTGGCGATCGCGAGGCCGAGGCCCACGCCCAGGCAGGCGCCCTGCACCGCCGCGAAGGTGGGGACCGGGATCTCGGACATGGCCCGCAGCACCGGGGTGACCTTGTCCCGCAGGTAGGCGGTGGCGTCGTCCTCGGCCGGGACCACGGCGGAGATGTCGCGGCCCGCGCAGAAGCCGCGGCCCTCGCCGCGCAGCAGCACGGCCCGGACCTCGCCGGACTCGACGCCGGCGGCGGCCCGCTCGTAGGCGGCCTGGAGTTCGGCCAGCGCGGCCTCGTCCAGGGCGTTCATCCTCTGGGGGGCGTCCAGCACGATCTCGGCGACGCCGTTCTCGACGGTGATCTCGATCATCGGGGGCTCCTTCGGTCTCGTGGGCGGGCGCTCAGGCGTCGAAGTCCAGCGTGATCGAGTCGGAGGTCGGGCGGGTCTGGCACGTGAGCACGTAGCCCTTCTCCACCTCGTCCTTCTCGAGCGCGTAGTTCTCGTCCATCTCGTACGCGCCGTCGACGACCTTGGCGCGGCAGGTGCCGCACACGCCGCCGGCGCAGGCGAAGGGCACGTCCGAGCGGACGCGCAGCGCGGCGTTGAGGACGGTCTCGTGGGCAGACGTGGGGGACTCGACCTTGGCGGTGAGGCCGTCGAGGTTGAACTCGATGGTCACGTTGTCGCCCTGCGGGTCCACCTCCACCACGCGGCCGGAGTGGCCCTGCGGGTTCTCCGGGCGGCCGGTGGTGAACAGCTCGAAGCGCACGTCGTCCTCGGACACGCCGCGGGCGGCGAGCGTCTCACGGGTGAGCTGCACGAGCTCGAACGGGCCGCAGAGGAACCACTCGTCGGTGCCCTCCACGCCGATCACGCGGTCCAGGAGGGTGGTGAGCTTGTCCTCGTCGATGCGACCGGAGAGCAGCGGGGACACGCGCTGCTCGCGGGAGAGCACGTGGTGCACCGTGAACCGGGCCGGGTACTTGTCCTTGAGGTCGCCGATCTCCTCGGCGAACATCACGTCCATGGCGGAGCGGTTCGCGTAGACCAGGTCGAAGCGCGAGGTCTCGGAGGCCGCGAGCACGGCCTTGGCGATCGCCATGATCGGGGTGATGCCCGAGCCGGCCGCGAACGCCACCAGGTGCGTGTCCTTCTTCTCCGCGACCTTCTCCGCCGCCACCTTCTGGGCGTCGTTGAGGGAGGTGACGTGCGTGCGGGACGTGAACGCGCCCTGCGGGTTCATCACGTCGATCCTCTCGCCGACCTCGAGGCTCTCGTTGGCCCACGTGGAGAACGTGCCGCCGATGTCCTTCTTCACGGCCACGCGGATCTCGCCGCGCTTCGGGACGGCGCAGATCGAGTAGGACCGGCGCACCTCGGCGCCGTCGAGCTCCTTGCGCAGGGCCACGTACTGACCCGGCACGTAGTCGTAGTCGTCGGCGAGCTCCTCGGGCACCGCGAAGGTGACCTCCACGGAGTCGTCGGTCAGGCGGCGCAGCTCGGACACCTCGAGGGTGTTGAACGTGGCGCGGCGCTTGCCGGTGGCGGGGGCGTCGGTGGTCTCGGTCATCAGTGCACCTTGAAGTAGTCGAAGGGCTCGAGGCACTCCCGGCAGGTGTAGAGGGCCTTGCAGGAGGTGGAGCCGAAGCGGGTGATCTCGCGGGTGTTCAGGGAGTGGCAGCGCGGGCACTTCACGGCCATGCCGATCCTGACCGGGCCGTCCGTGGTGCGCGCGACGGGCGGGGCGATGCCGTACTCGTTGAGCTTGGCCTTGCCCTCGTCCGTCATCCAGTCCGTGGTCCACGCCGGCTGGAGCACCAGGCGCACCTCGGCGTCGGGGAACCCGGCGCGCTCGAGCGCGCGGCTGACGTCCGTGGTGATGGTGTCCATGGCGGGACAGCCGGAATAGGTGGGCGTGATGACGACGACGGCCCTCTCGCCATCGGCCCGTGCCTCCCGGAGGATCCCGAGGTCCGCGATGGACAGCACGGGGATCTCCGGGTCGTGCACGGTGGAGGCCGCATCCCAGACCCGCGCGTCGGCGGGATCGGCGGGGCGCAGCTCGCTGGCGGTGGTCACCAGGTCGCTCCCGGGTGACGGCGCGCCAGGGACTGCATCTCCGCGAGGATGTACCCGCGGTACTCGCTCATGGCACCGGAACGGTCGCCGCCGCGGGCGGTGCCCGTCGTCGGGACGGTCAGGCCGGCCTCCTCGATGGCCGCGCGGATGCGGGTCATCGTGGGCTCCTCGAGCGAGGACGGCAGCACGGCGACGCCCTGCTCGGCGAGGGCGCGGACGACGTCGTCGTCGTGGAAGAGCTCGGCCACGTAGGGCCACAGCTCGTCCAGGCCGCGCTGCATGCGGCGCTTCGACTCCTCGGTGCCCAGGCCCAGGCGCTGCAGCCACAGGGCGGCGTGGTCCTGGTGGTACAGGACCTCCTTGAGGGCCTTGTCCGCGATGGCGGCGAGCGTGGAGTCCGTGGACTCGCGCAGGCGGGTGTACAGCTCGTACGAGTAGAAGGAGTAGTACAGCTGGCGGGCGATCGTCTTGGCGAAGTCGCCGTTCTCGGCCTCCACGAGGCGGACGGAGCGGAACTCCTCCTCGTCGCGGAAGTACGCGAGCTCGTCCTCGGTCTTGCCCCACGCGGTGCCGGCGTAGGAGAGGAGGAAGCGGGCGTGGCCCACGAGGTCCAGGGCGATGTTGCCCAGGGCGATGTCCTCCTCGAGCTCCGGGGCGCGGGAGATCCACCAGGACAGGCGCTGACCGAGCATCAGGGCGTCGTCGCCGAGGGCGAGGGCGTAGCGGGCGACGTCGTCGCTCGCCTTCTGCTCGCCCGCCGCGATCTCCTCGGCGGTGATGGCCACGCCCGCGGAGTGCCTCGTGGCGGAGTCGTTGGTCGCGAAGCTCACAGGTGCGGCACCCCCTCGGACTGCTGGTAGTAGGTGGCGTGACGGTAGGACTTGCCCTGCGCGGACTCGAAGAAGCCGCCCTTGGAGTCCGGGTCGGAGGCCGCGATGGCCTCGGCCGGGACGACCCACACGGAGGTGCCCTCGTTGCGGCGGGTGTACAGGTCACGCGCGTTGCGCAGCGCCAGGGTGGCGTCCGGGGCGTGCAGCGAGCCGGCGTGCACGTGGGAGAGGCCGCGGTTGGCGCGGACGAAGACCTCCCACAGGGGCCAGGCGTGGGAGGCGGCGGTGGTCTCGCTCATGGGTCAGGCTCCGATCAGGTGGGTCTCGGCCGGCGCGTTCTGCTCGGCCTGGCGGCGGGCGTAGGCGGCGGCGGCCTCGCGGACCCAGGCGCCCTCCTCGTGGGCCTGGATGCGGCGGGCCATGCGCTGGGTGTTCATGGGGCCGTCGCCCTTGATCACGGACATGAACTCGTCCCAGTCCAGCTCGCCGAAGTCGTAGTGGCCGCGCTCCTCGTTCCACTTCAGGTCCGGGTCCGGCAGGGTGAGGCCGAGGGCCTCGGCCTGCGGGACGATCATGTCCACGAAGCGCTGGCGCAGGTCGTCGTTGGAGAAGCGCTTGACCTTCCAGGCCATGGACTGGCGGGAGTTGGGGGAGTCCTCGTCCGGCGGGCCGAACATCTGCAGGGCCGGGCCGTAGAAGCGGTCCACGGCGTCCTGGGCCATCTGCTTCTGCTCCGGGGTGCCGTGCGAGAGCTCGTAGAGGATCTCCCAGCCCTGGCGCTGGTGGAACGACTCCTCCTTGCAGATGCGCACCATCGCGCGGCCGTACGGGCCGTAGGAGGCGCGGCACAGCGGCACCTGGTTGCAGATCGCGGCGCCGTCGACGAGCCAGCCGATCGCGCCCATGTCCGCCCAGGTGCGGGCCGGGTAGTTGAAGATCGAGGAGTACTTCGCGCGGCCGGAGAGCAGCTGCTCGTTCAGCTCGTCCCGCGGGGTGCCGAGGGTCTCGGCGGCGGAGTACAGGTACAGGCCGTGGCCGGCCTCGTCCTGGACCTTGGCCATCAGGATCGCCTTGCGCTTCAGGGAGGGGGCGCGGGTGATCCAGTTGGCCTCCGGCTGCATGCCGATGATCTCGGAGTGCGCGTGCTGGGAGACCTGGCGGGTCAGGGACTTGCGGTACGCCTCGGGCATCCAGTCGCGGGGCTCGATGCGTGAGTCCTCCGCGATCAGGCGATCGAAGTTCTCCTGGCCGGCCGCATCCTCGGGGGACGGGACGGAGGCCAGGTGCTGGGGGGAGCTGGTCTGCGTCATGGGGATCACCTCACGCTGAGTGCGGGCTGGTTCCGTGGTCAGGGCGCACCGGGGCGCACCGAATTACTGACCGCTCGTTCAGGATAGGCCAGGGTGTGACCTCGGTCAACACGCCGGGGCGCGCGGGGCCCGGGTGCGACGCGGCCGCCGGGACGGTGCGGGAGGGTTGGCTCCTGCACAGGCGTCCCGACGGCGTCCCCCATCCCCGGATCGTCCCTCGCCGCGGTCGCCGGACCCGGGCCCTCCCTACGGTGGCCGCATGTCACCCCTCATCGGACCTCAGCAGATCGCCACGGCCCTGCGGGCCGCCGGACTCGACGACGACGCCGCCCGCCTGGCCGCGTGGGCCGACCCCGCCCGGCGCGAGCGGGAGGCCGCCGAGCAGGCCCTCGCCGACCTCGCCGTGGCCCAGACCCAGCTGCGCACGGCGCTGGGCGGGCTGGTCAGCGCCGCCACGGACGTGCGCTCGGCGATGCACACGGCATGGCGCGGGGAGGCCGCCGGCGCCTATGGGGAGGCCGTGCGCCGCGCGGTGACCCTGGCGGCGGAGCTCGAACGGGAGGCCGGGGAGTGGCTCGCCCTGCGGGCCACCGCCGAGCGGGACGCCGAGGACGCGCGCCGGGACGCGGAGGCCCGGCAGCGGGCGGCCGAGGAGACGGCGCTGGCCGTCCTGCGCTCGCTGGCGGTGGCGGCGTGACCGGCGGGCGGGGTGCCGGTCCGGGGGCGGTGGCCTTCAGCACGCACGGCGGACCGGGCTCGATCTACGCGGAGGCCGAGGAGATGCGCGTGGTGGCCGGGCGGCACGAGCACGCCGCCGACGAGGCGGCCGGAGCCTCGTGGCAGGTCGACGCGGCCGCCTTCGGGCTGGGCCGGTCGGCCACGTGGCTCGCCTCCGCCGCCCTGCTGCAGGACCGGCTGGCGGAGGCGGTCGGTCGGGTGCGGAGCCTGTCGGAGCAGTGCGCCGAGCTGCACCGTGACCTGCTCTCCGCGGCGGCCCGCTACGAGGAGGCCGAGCGCGCGGCGGCCGGCATCATGGCCGCCGAGGACGCCTCCCTGGAGGAGCTGCCGGCGCTGCTCTGGCGGGACGGCCATGACGGCCTCACCACCCGCGAGGCGGAGCGGCTCGTGCAGGACGTCGTCCAGGCGGTGCCCGAGGCCATCGTGGCCGCCATGCTCGCGGCCGCCGGGTTCCCCCTGCTCGCGGCGCTGGCGCGGATCGACGTGAAGATGCTGACGAGGGCGCAGAAGCGCGTGCTGAAGCGGCCCGTCTCCTCCGCGGCGAAGAAGGGGACGGATGCCGCGTCGGACCTCACCGAGGCGCTGCGGGTCTCCCCGGACGAGGCATGGACCGTGGCGGCGGACGCCCTGACCCTCGCCGGTGCGGCGCCCCGGGGCGCGGTGACCCCGCACGGGGCGCCGCAGGACCGGCCGACGGCGCCCGCCCTGCTGGACGGCTCGGCCACGGGGCTGGCCTCGCTCATCCCGCGTGAGGAGGGGGACGGGGACCTCACGGTCACGGAGGTGGTGCGAGAGAACGGGAGCCGCGCCTGGGTGGTGGGCCTGCCGGGCACCCGCGGCGGCCTGATCCCGGATCCCGAGTCGACCGACCCGTGGGACGCCGGCGGGCTGCTGGACGCCCTCGGCTCCGAGTCCGAGGTCACGGCCCCGGCGGTGCGGGCGGCGCTCGAGGCGGCCGGCGTCCCGCACGGCGCCCCGCTCGTCCTGGCCGGCTACTCCCAGGGCGGGGTGCACGCCGTCAACCTGGCCGGGCGCGAGGACTTCACGTCCGTGTACCCCGTGGCCGGCGTCATGACGGTCGCGGCACCGTCCGGCAACGCGGTGGAGACCGGACGGACCGAGGTGCTGGAGTTCTCCTCGGACGGGGACCTGGCCGTCGCCGCGGACGGGGCGCCCGCCCCCGTCTCGGCGCGCCGGGCCGAGGTGGTCTTCCACCCGGCCGGACACGGGTGGGATGCGCCCGGGGGTGGCTTCCGGCCCACGTCTCCGCTGGCGGCCGAGGACGACCTGGGCGCCGCCCACGCCTTCGACGCCCAGGTGGACCTGATCCGGCAGTTCGAGACCGCCGAGCCCGCATCCCGGGCGGAGGTCGCCGGGCTCTCCGCCGCGTTGGCCGGGCTGACCGCCGGCACCGTGGCCTCGAGCCGGGCGGTGCGCCTGCGCCGCACGCCGCCCGAGCGGGACCACCTGCCCCCGGGATCCCGGTGAGCGCACCGGCGGGGGGCGCCCGCCACCTGCTCAGTTCGCGTCGAGCAGCACGCCCGCGAAGAACGCGTTCAGGCGGTCGACCTCGTCCAGGCCGAAGACGCCGGAGACGTACTGGTCTGGGCGGACCACGACGACGGCGCCGTCACGGCTGATGCCGCGGGCCTCGAAGATGTCCTCGCCGTGCTTGGGCTGACACGTGGCGAAGATGTTGTTCAGGTCGTGCAGGCCGAGGGGGCCGGTGGTCGGCCGGAAGATCGACGGCACGTCCGGGTGGGCGAACTCGGTCTGCTTCTGCTGGTACACGACCTTGATGTCGAAGCGGGCGTCTTCCGGTCCGTCCGACGGGGTGTGGCGGTTGCGGAAGGACCGCGGGTCCTCCACGATCGCCTTCGCCCACGCCGCGACCTTCGAATCCTCGGCGCGCGGGGAGGCGGTGTCGGCGAACACGTAGACGCGCCAGCGGCCGTCCGCGCGGTGCAGGTGGCCCAGGTGCTTCACGTTGGTGTCGCACGAGCGCTCCACCAGCCCCGACTTGAAGCGCTTGCCGATGGGGTAGCCCTGCGCCAGCGCCTGACCGGTGGCGTCCGTGGTGAGGAGGGAGGGTTGGTACTCCGTCATGAAGCCGGCCGGGAACTCGGCGGTCTTCGTGTAGAACTCGGCCACCTCGTTCGGGTCGCCCAGCTCGGAGGTGGGCTTGGCCATGAGCGTCGACCACTCCTTGTCGAAGTCGATCAGGTTCTTGGCGATCTCCTTGCGCTCCTCCGAGTAGGTCGGCACGAGCTCGACCGGGGCCATCCCGGAGAGCACCTGGCCCAGCTTCCAGCCGAGGTTCCAGCCGTCCTGCATGGACACGTTCATGCCCTGGCCGGCCTTCGCGGAGTGGGTGTGACAGGCGTCGCCGAGCAGGAACACGTTGGGGTGGGCCACGCGCTCGCGGTTGTCGAAGCCCGAGGTGAGGCGGTGGCCCACCTCGTACACCGAATGCCAGGCGACCTCCTTCACGTCCAGCGTGTAGGGGCGCAGGATCTGCTGGGCCCGGCGGATGATCTCCTCGAGCGGGGTCTGGCGCACCTTGTGGTTGTCGTCCGCCGGGACCTCGCCGAGGTCCACGTACATGCGGAACAGGTGCCCGCCTTCGCGGGGGATCAGGAGGATCGAGCCGCTGGACGAGTGGATCGCGCACTTGGTGCGGATGTCCGGGAAGTCCGTGTCGGCCAGCGCGTCCATGACGCCCCACGCGTGGTTCGCGGCGTCGCCGGTCAGGGTGTGGCCGATCGCCTTGCGGACGCGAGAGCCCGCGCCGTCCGCGCCCACCACGTACTTGGCGCGCACCTGGCGGGTTGGTCCCGAGGCGGGGTCCTCGAGGGCGTTGCCCTGGGCGTCCACGGTGCGGCGCAGGGTCACGAGCACGGGGTGCTCGCCGTCGTTCGTGTCCTCGAGGGTCTCGAACGCCCAGCCGTAGTCCGGCTCCGCACGGGTGGGGGAGTTCTTCATGTACTCGGCGAACCAGTCCAGGATGCGGGCCTGGTTCACGATCAGGTGCGGGAACTCGGAGACGCCCTCCGGGTCGTCCTCGGCCAGCGAGGTGCGCACGATCGTGTCCGCGTCGTCCTCGGCCGGGTTCCAGAACGCCATGGAGGTCAGGTCGAAGGCCTCGTCGATGATCTCGCTCGCGAAGCCGAAGGCCTGGAAGGTCTCCACGGAGCGGGCCTGGATGCCGTCCGCCTGGCCGATCTCGAGGCGGTGGGGGCGGCGCTCGATGATGCGGGTGTGGACGTCCGGGAACATCGCGAGCTGGGCGGCGGCGATCATGCCGGCCGGGCCGGAGCCGACGATCAGCACGTCCATCTCGTCCGGCAGCTCGGCGGGGCGGTCCAGGCCGATGCCGGCCGCCACCTGGACGCGCGGGTTCGTGGAGACATAGCCGTGGTGGTGGAAGAGCATGGGGGTCCTTTCGCTGCGGGGGATGTCGCTGCGCGGCGCGCGTGCCACCCGACGGCGTGTTCTCTCAGAGAACACGGTGTTCCCCCTGGGAACACATGTGTGCCAGACTGTACGCGGACGTGACAGGGTTCACAACCGGTGCGCGGGCCGACCACGCCCCGGGCGCGTCACGTCCGGCACGCGAGGCGAGGAGCACGGATGGCAGAGCACGACGGCGGCCCGGTCCGGGAGGGCGCACCCTCCCAGACGCTCTCCCGCGCGCTCACCCTGCTCGAGACCGTCGTGGAGGCGCCCGAGCCGCCCACCATCGCCGACCTCGCCGACGGCCTGGGCGTCCATCGCTCGGTCGCCTACCGCATGCTGCGCACCTTCGAGGCCCACGGCCTGCTGCGCCGCGACGGCCTCGGCCGCGTCCACGCCGCCCCCGGCCTGGCCGTCCTCGCCCGCCGGGTGGAGCAGGATCTGCGCGCGGCGGCCATGCCGCACCTGACCGCCGTCTCCACCGACCTGGGCATGACCGCGTTCCTGGTGGTGTGGGACGGGGCCCACTGCCTCACCCTGGCCACGGCCGAGCCGCCCAGCGGCAACCTCGTCACGCAGCGGCCGGGGACCCGGCACCCCCTCGGGGTCGGTGCGCCGGGGATGGCGATCGCCGTCGCCCTGACCGGACAGGAGTGGGCGCGGCTGCCCGGTGAGGCCCCGCCCGAGCGACCCGAGCTCGACGACGTGCGGGAGCGCGGCTGGGCCGTCAGCTCCGACGAGGTCATCACCGGCGTCTCCTCGGTGGCCGTGCCGCTGCGGGTCCCGGGCCAGCTGCCCGCCGCCCTCGCCGTGGTCTACGCGACGCGGCCGGAGGACCCGGCGCGCCTCGGGGACCGGCTCGGTGAGGCGGCCCGGGCCGTCGCCGTCGCCTTCGGCGCAGCCTGAGCCCGGGTCCCGTGGTGCCGCTCACGGCGTCCGCAGCCCGCATTACCCTGGTGGCCATGACTGATGACGCACAGCAGACGCCCGCCGTGGTCGCGCCCCACAAGAAGGTCGGCATGCTGCCGCCGTACGCCGCCGGCAAGCCGCCGGTCGCCGTCCCGGGCCTGCACCCCTACAAGCTCTCCTCGAACGAGAACCCCTACGCGCCCGTGCCCGGCGTGATCGACCGGGTGCGTCAGGTCGTGACCGGCCCGGAGGGCGCGCCCAGCACCCTCTGCCGCTACCCGGACACCCTCTCCACCGGCCTGCGCCAGGCCCTGGCCGCGCACCTGGACGTCCCGGCGGACGACGTCGTGACCGGTGCCGGCTCCCTCGGCGCCCTGGCCCAGGTCATCACCGCCTTCGCCGGCCACGGCGAGGCCGGGGAGGGCGACGAGGTGATCTTCGCGTGGCGCTCCTTCGAGGCCTACCCGATCGTGGTCCGCACCGCCGGTGCCGTGGACGTGCAGGTGCCGCTCACCGCGGACCACCGCCACGACCTGCCGGCCATGCTGGAGGCGATCACGGAGCGGACCCGCGTGATCCTGCTCTGCACCCCCAACAACCCGACCGGCCCCGTGCTCACGACCGCCGAGGTCGAGGACTTCCTGGCGCGCGTGCCCGCGCACATCCTCGTGGTCATCGACGAGGCGTACGTGGAGTTCGTCCGCGACGAGGACGCGGTCAAGGGTCTGGAGATGTACCGCAAGCACGCGAACGTCGTCGTGCTGCGCACCTTCTCGAAGGCGCACGGCCTGGCCAACCT
This sequence comes from Micrococcus sp. R8502A1, assembly GCF_006704135.1. NCBI lineage: Bacteria > Bacillati > Actinomycetota > Actinomycetes > Micrococcales > Micrococcaceae > Micrococcus > Micrococcus sp. R8502A1. The sequence goes on along the minus strand of NZ_VIGS01000009.1, from coordinate 48,405 downwards.
GCGCGTGGGCTACTCGGTCTCGCAGCCGGAGATCACCAAGGCCCTGCGCACCGTGGCCACCCCGTTCGCGGTGTCCACGGTGGCCGAGGAGGCCGCGATCGCCTCGCTCGAGCACCTGGACGAGGTCCTCGAGCGCGTGCAGGTCGTCGTCGACGAGCGCGAGCGCGTCGCCGCCGCCCTGGCCGAGGCTGGCTGGGACCTGCCCTCCTCGCAGGCCAACTTCGTGTGGCTGCCGCTCGGCGAGCGCACGCAGGCCTTCGCCGAGGCCGCCCAGGCCCGGGCCCTGTCCGTCCGGGCGTTCGCGGACGAGGGCGTGCGCGTGAGCATCGGCGAGCAGGAGGCCAACGACCGCTTCCTCGAGGTGGCGCGCGACTTCCTGACGTGAGCGGCCCGGCGTGAGCTCACTCCGCCGGCCCGATCACCCGCCACATCAGGCGGCGGTACAGCAGCGCGCACCCGGTGAGGACCAGCGCCCCGGCGAGCACCGGGGTGACCAGGTAGTCCCAGTCCGCGTTGCTCAGCATGACCGTCAGCGCGGTGGCGCCCGCGGGGGCGTGGATCACGCGGAGCCCGGCCATGGCGGCCATGGCCAGGCCCATGCCGGCCGCGAGCGAGTACCAGGCCAGGGGCAGCATGGAGATCACGGCGATCCCGCATGCGGCCGAGACCACGTGCCCCACGAGCACGTTGGCGGGGTGGGAGTGCGGGCCGTGCGGCACGAGGAACACGAGCACGCAGGAGGAGCCGAAGGCGCCCACCAGCAGCGGCGCGGAGGCCAGGTCCTCGCCGAGGCTGAGGGTGGCGATGGTCAGTGCCCCCGCGATCGAGGCCGCGAGGACCACGTGCCAGGGCAGACGAGGGGCCAGCGGGCGACGCCACGGGTCCAGGAACCGCGGGCGACGCAGACCGGGCAGGCGGGTCATGCGCTCGTCTCATCTCCTCGTGACTCGGTCGCTTCCCGGGTCGGGCTCCTCCAGGGTAGGCCGCGGGCGGGGCCCGGGGCCGTCCGGGGGCCGAGGGGGAGGGACTGTGACGGCCGCTCAGCGGCGCGGCGCCACGAGGGCGTCTTCGGCGTGCCACTCGTGCCTCGGGGGAACGCCGGTTGACTTATCCCGGGTGCGGCGGCCTACGACCGGTGATAACTCAACCGACGACGTCGGCCCGCACCTTCACGCGCAGGCGCGGGCCGACGTCGTCCCGGCGGGGTGCTCAGGCGGTGCGCAGCACCATGCCCGGGTGGAGCATGGTCGAGACCGTCATACCGTTGAGGCGCTGCAGGCGCTCCATGGAGACGCCCGTGCGCTGGGCGATGAGCCACCAGCCGTCGTTCGCCTGGACCACGTACGTGGCGGGCGAGGGCGCCGGGGCGGAGGCGGTCTGGCCGGTCCGCAGCACCATCTCCGGGTGCAGCACGGTGGTCGCGGTCATGCCGTTGAGGCGCTGGAGGGTCTCCATCGTCACGCCGGTGCGGTGGGCGATGATCCACCAGCCGTCGCCCTCGCGGACCGTGTACGTGCCCGGGGCCGGAGCAGGCGCGGGCGGGGAGGCCGGCGCCGTGGCGGCCGTGATGAGCACCATCCCCGGGTGCAGGACGGTGGACGCCGTCATGCCGTTGAGCCGCTGGAGCTTCGCGGCGGACACGCCGGTCCGTCGGGCGATGACCCACCAGCCGTCGTTCGGCTGCACCGTGTAGGTGCCGGTGGTGATCGGGGTGGGCTCCGGGGCGGTCGGGTCGGCGACGGTGCGCAGCACCATGCCCGGGTGGAGCACGGTCGACTCGGTCATGCCGTTGAGCTCCTGGAGGGTGGCCGCAGGTACGCCGGTGCGGCGGGCGATGGTCCACCAGCCGTCGTTCGGCTGCACCGTGGACGTGCCGGCGGTCGACGGCTCGGTCGTCGGGGCCGGCGTCGGAGCCGGGGTGGCCGGTGCCGGCGGCTGGCCGGCCGCCGTCGCGATGGCCTCGGCGCGGTCCCGCAGGTCGTCGAAGCGGGCCATCAGGTGCTGCCCCGGGCACGCGGTCGCGGACGTGGCCCGGTGCGGGAAGATCGTGTCCACGGTGACGGGGGTGCCCGCGGCGTACTTCGTGCTGCCGCCCGAGGTCAGGGTGACCCGGCCCCGCGCGTCGATGCCGTCGCGGTACAGGTAGTAGGCGGTGGCGCGGGCCATCGCGTCCACGACCTCCTCGGACGGGGCGACCACGTCGTAGTCGCCCATCGTGGAGACACCCATCGTGCCCCGGTTGAACCCGCCCGCGTGCGTGCCCAGCGGGTTCGAGTCCAGGGCACCGCGGCGGCCCTCGTAGATGTTGCCGAAGCGGTCCGTGATCAGGTGGTACGGGAAGTCGCCCCAGCCGAGGGTCTTCGTGTAGTACGCGTAGATGCCGCGCATCTGCTCCACGGCCTGGGCGCGCGAGTAGTCGTTCGTGCCGGCCGTGTGGTGGATGGTCAGCGCGCGCACCTGGTCGAACTGCGGGGAGTCCTCCGCCCAGGACTCGTCCGCGCCCCACTGCGCGCGGGTGATCACGTCCGGGAGGATCTTCGCGCGCGCGTCCGAGGCCGTGGCCACGGTGCGGGCCTCGGCGGGCTCCTCGCCCCCGACGACGGCGCTCGACTTCACGCCCCGGGGCAGGCCGGCGGTCTCGGCGGCCTGCTCGGCGGCCACCGCCGGGTGCGCGCTCGCGACGGTCTCGTCCGTGGCGGCCGTGCCCGGGTCGATGAGGGACAGCTCGAGGCCGGCCGGGGCTGCGCCGTCGACGGTGGTCACGCGCAGCTGGGCGCCGTCCGCGCCGAACGCGACGAACGGGTCCGTGCCGGTGCGCGCGGGGGCGGCGTCCTCAGGCAGGACGGGCCGCTCCAGGACCTGCCACGGGCCCCAGGCCCCGTCCTGACGCACGCGGATCTCCACGCGCTCGACGGCGTCGTCCGCCGCGGCGTCCCACACGTCGGCGGCCACCGTGAACGGGCGGTCCACCACGGGCTCGCCGAGCACGACGCCGGCCGGAGCCTCCTCGGCCGGGACGAGGTTCTCGCCCTCCTGCGGGACGGTCGCGACGCCGGCGACCGCGACGGCGGGCGCGAGCGGGCGGGGGGACGCGGCGGAACGCGGCGGGAGAATCTTCATGCGGATGCCTTCGGAAGGTGGAGTGCCCGAGGAACGACAGGCACGGGGCGTGTCGCTTTCCCGGGTCGGTGACGTGGTGCGGGCGGGATGAGGGCCGGAGGGCCGTCGTGATCGTAGCGTGATCGACCATTCCCGGGGACCTTTTTCTCGGGCCTCTCGGGTGATTTCACGCCCCCGTGATGTCCGGTTCATCCATTCACAGGTGGGCACGGTGTGGCGCCGGTGCGGAGCACAGCGGAGGGGTGTCGGGTCCGCGCCGGGGGATACGGTGACGGGAGACCACCACGGGCCGTCCGGCCCGGGAACCAGAGGAGGCAGACCATGGCGGAGCCGATCCACATCGGCGCGGCGGCGGACATCCCGGAGGGCGAGGCGATCGTCGTCCCGGCGGCGACGGCGGGGACGAGGGACGACGTCGCGGTGTTCCACACGGACTCGGGCGAGTTCCACGCGATCGACGACACGTGCACCCACGAGGACGCCTCGCTGGCCGAGGGCTGGCTCGAGGACGACCGCGTGGAGTGCCCGCTGCACGCCGCGCAGTTCTGCCTGCGCACCGGCGAGGCGCTCTGCCTGCCCGCCACCAAGGGCGTCGGCGTGCACCGCGTCGAGGAGCGCGAGGGCCAGCTCTACCTCGTCCCCGGCGCATGAGCCACGACGTCGACGCCCCGGCGGGCGTGCCCGGCTCGGTCGCGGTGGTGGGCGGCGGCGTCGCGGGCTTCGCCGTGGTCCGCGAGCTGCGGCGTCGCGGTTTCGCGGGCGAGATCGCACTCGTGGACCCGCAGGGCGTGCCCTATGACCGGCCACCCCTGAGCAAGGAGTTCCTGACCGGCGACGCGGACGCGCGCCGCCTGCTGCTCGCCCCGCCGACGTGGTTCGCCGAGCACGGCGTGGAGCTGGTGGAGGACGCGGCGGCCCGGGTGGTGCCGGGCGGCGTCCACCCCGACGGCGGCCCCGCGCCCCACCGGGTGGAGACGGCCTCCGGGCGGGTCCTGGAAGCGGACGCCGTCGTGCTCGCCACGGGCGGGCGACCCCGGGCCCTCGACGTCGCCGGCGCCGACCACCCGGACCTGATCGCCCTGCGCACCCGCGCCGACGCCGAGGCCCTGCGTGACCGCCTGACGTTCGGGACCGACGTGGCGGTCGTGGGCGGCGGCTTCACGGGGGCGGAGGTCGCGGCCGCGGCGCGCCGCTCGCTCGCCGCGGTGACGCTCGTGACCGGGACGGACGCCCCGGCTGGTGCAGCGGTCGGGCCGGCGCTGGCCGCCCGCCTGCACCGGATGCACGCCGAGCACGGGGTCGCGGTCGAGGTCGGCCGGGCGGCCTGGATCGAGCACCGGGACGCCGACGGCGGCGCCGTGCTGCCGGCCGCCCACCGGCTCCACCTCCACGACGGGCGGACCGTGGACGCCGACGTCGTGGTGCTGGCCGGAGGCACCGTGCCGGACACCGCGCTCGCCGAGGACGCGGGGTTGGAGGTGGCCGACGGCGTGCTCACGGACGCGATGGGCCGCACGGCCGTGCCCGGGATCCTGGCCGTGGGTGACGCCGCGCGCGCCCGGGAGTCCGCGTGGGCGCCGTCGCGGCACTGGGAGCCGGCCCTGCGGTCCGGTGCGGCCGCCGCGGCGGCGCTCCTGGGGGAGCAGGCGGACGCCCCGGGCGCCCCGTGGTTCTGGTCCGACCGGTACGACGCCCACGTGGAGGCCGTGGGGGACATGGCGGTGCCGGCCGGTGGGCGGATCGTGGATCGCGAGGTGCGCGGGACGGTGGTGGCGAGCTTCGCCCTGGCCGCGGACGGGACCCTGCGCGGGGCCGCGTCGATCGACGACCCCATGACCGTCAAGGCCGCCCGGCGCATCATCGACCGGGGGATCGTGGTGGACGCCGCCGCGCTCGCGGACCCGGCCGTGCCGGTCAAGTCGCTGGCGCGGGGGTGAGAGCGCCCGTTTCGTCGACGAAAGTGCCCTGGAGGGCGCCCGTTTCGTCGACGAAAGCGGTCAGGTGCCGCAGTAGGTGACGAACGGGGCCCCGTCCGCCGGACCCGGCTCCGCGTACCGCTCGAACCCGGGGCGCGGGGTGAAGGGATCCGTGACGGCCTCGAGCAGCCGGTGGACGGCGGTGAGATCCCCGTCCTCCGCGGCCGTCAGGGCCTCGTCGAGCAGGTGGTTCCGTGGGATGTAGACGGGGTTCACCGCGCGCATGCGGGCCGGATCGGGACCCCTCGCCCGCCAGTCCGCGAGCCAGGCGGCGAGACCCGCGGTGTCCGGGGCACCGGGGACGAGTCGTGCCGCCTCGGTGCGCGCCGCGTCGTCGTCCACGGGCGCCGCCGTGTGCTCGGCCAGCCGCACCCAGAACGAGGTCCAGTCGGCCCGCGCCGCGGCCAGCCACGGGAACAGGCGGTCGGTGAGCGCGGCGACGTCGTCCTCCGCCACCGACGCCGGGAGGCCGAGCTTGTCCCGCAGTCCGCCCCGCCACGCCGCGAGATGGGCGCCGTGGAACCTGCCCAGCGCCTCCTGGGCGAGTGCGACGGCGCGGTCGGGGTCGTCGTCGAGCACGGGCACGAGGGCCTCGCCGAGCCGGGCGAGGTTCCACGCGGCGATGGGCCCCTGGTTGCCGTACGCGTACCGGCCCTGGGTGTCGATCGAGGAGAAGCTCGCGGCCGGGTCGAAGGCGTCGATGAACGCGCAGGGGCCGTAGTCGATGGTCTCGCCGGACAGGGTCATGTTGTCCGTGTTCATCACACCGTGCACGAAGCCGACGAGCATCCAGCGGGAGATGAGCTCGGCCTGCGCGGCGATCACCGCCTCGTAGAGCGCGAGCGCGGGGTGCTCGGCGTCGGTGGCGTGCGGGTGGTGGCGGGCGATGGCCTCGTCGACGATCCGGCGCAGCACCTCCGTGGGGTGCGCCTGCTCGGGGAGGGCCGCGGCGTACTGGGCCGTGCCGACGCGCAGGTGCGACGCGGCCGTCCGGGCTAGCACCGCGCCCGGCAGCACGGTCTCGCGGCGGACCGGGTGGCCCGTGGCGACGACGGCGAGCGCCCGCGTGGTCGGCACGCCGAGGGCGTGCATCGCCTCGGAGACCACGTACTCGCGGAGCATGGGGCCGAGCACGGCCTGCCCGTCGGCGTTGCCGCGCGCGAAGGGCGTGCGACCGGAGCCCTTGAGATGCAGGTCGTGGAGCCGACCGTCCGGAGCCGTGAGCTCGCCGAGGAGGAGGGCGCGCCCGTCACCCAGGCGGGGGGAGTAGTGGCCGAACTGGTGGCCCGCGTACGCCTGCGCGACCGGCCGTGCGTCCGGGCCGGGCTGCTCGCCGGTGAGGAAGCGGACGCCGTCGTCGGTGGCGAGCCACTCGGCGTCGAGGCCGAGCTCCGCCGCGAGGCCGGCGTTGAGCAGGACGAGCCGCGGGCCGTCCGTGGCCTGGGCCTGCCAGGGCAGGGCGAGCTCGGGGAAGGTGTCGGCGAAATGCGAGCTCAGGGTGGGGGCGGACGTGGTCATGGGGCCACGCTACGTGGGGGAGGACGGGTGTTCACGGGCCGACTCCCACTGGTCCCGTCCTTTCGAGGCGGGAAATCGACCCCACGGGCGTGGACCAGAGTGCTATGACCTGGATTTCCCGCCTCGAAACGAGGGGGCCGTGGCGGGCCGCGGGGGCCGTGGATCTCACCGGGTCACCCACTGAACTCGGCCGCCCGGCGCCGCACCCGCGCGACGACGTCCGCGTAGTCGTCCCGGGCGTCGGCCCACATGACCTTGATCGACAGCCAGTCGTCGTCGGCGCACCAGCGGTCGCGCAGCACGTCTCGGGCCTGCTGCTCGGCGGTGCGGTGGTGCTCGCCCTCGTATTGCAACGCGAGGCGCCACTGCCGATACCCGAGGTCGACCGTCGGAGCGCGGCGGTCTGACGGGTCCAGCCGACACTGCACCTCGGGCTCCGGTAGCCCGGCGTCCACGAGCGCCAGCCGCAGACGCGTCTCGCGCGGCGAATCCGCCCCCACGCGCATCCTCGCCAGCGCCGCCCGGGCCAGTCCTCGCCCCCGGAAACGTCCCCGTTCGGCCAGGGAACCGATGAGCTCCTCCGTGGTGTAGGCGGGAGCCCCGCGTCCGCCGCCGGGCAGCCACGGCGGGCAGAGCAGGGCGTCACCGGCGACGACGACGTCCCGCTCCGTGAGCGCCGCCCGTGCCGCGCACAGGTCCCACAGGGTGCGGGCCGGCGTCGTCACGAGCACGCCGCCCCGCGTCATCCGCTGTCTCTCCGGCACTTCGATGCGGTGCGGCACCAGACCCGCCTGGACCGGCCGGCCGCCCGAGGTGCCGACGCTGACGTGCACCGCACCGGGGGCCAACAGCCGTGCGGGCACGGTCAGGCCGTGCAGGCGCGCGGCGGTCTCATGGCTGACGACGACGTCGGGATGGCGCCGCTGGTACGCGCGGACCTCATCCATCGTCCACTCACGCACGGAGACCGCCGCAGGGCCGGCCGGCCCGTAGATGCCGTGGCGCAGCCGCCGCAGGTCTGAGGACTGCAGTCGGGGCCACGTCACGCCCGCCCGGCGCGCGTCGTCGACCGTGAAGGCGGCGGGGTCGAGCGACAGCGGCAGCGGGGCGGGGCGACGAGGCATGCGGCGAGCGTGCCCCGTCGCTCCGCGTCCCGAGACGGACGAGCGGGGGTCTGGGGATGCACGAGGGGGTCCGGTGCGGTTGTGCAGGAGGCGGCGACGTCCCCCGAAGCGCCGGCCCCGAGCCATTCGAGGCGGGAAATCCACGTCATGGGCCAGGATCGGACGTCCATGGGGTGGATTTCGCGCCCCGAAGTGAGGGGATGGCCAGGTCAGTACGACGCGCGGGGCGCGCCCTCCCCGTCGGTCGCGGCGTCGCTCGGGGCCGGGCACCAGCGGTCGGCGAGGGCCTCGGCGGCGCGGGCCAGCAGGGCGACGTCGGCGCCCACGTTGACGTAGTCCGCGCCGGCGACGGCGTAGGCGTCGGCCTGCGCGGGCACGAACGCATTGACGCCCACGAACTTCCCGGCGGCCTTGACCTTCGCGATGACCTCCTCGACCGCGGCCACCACCTCCGGGTGCGACTGCTGGCCGAGCAGCCCCAGGGATGCGGAGAGGTCCGAGGGGCCGATGAAGACGCCGTCGATCCCGTCCACCGCCGCGATCCCGTCCGCGTTGCGCACGCCGGCGGCCGTCTCGATCTGCACGATCACGGAGACGTGGTCCGCCGCGCCGGGCAGGTAGCCGGGGACCCGGTTCCAGCGGCCGGAGCGCGCCAGGGCGGAGCCCACGCCGCGCACCCCGCCCTCGGCGGAGCCGTCCGGGTAGCGGGCGGCGGCCACGGCACGGCGGGCCATCGCGGCGTCGTCGACCATGGGCACCAGCAGCGTCTGGGCGCCCAGGTCCAGGAACTGCTTGATGGCCACGGTGTCCAGCGCCGGCACGCGCACCAGGGTGGGCACGCGGTAGCCGGCGATCGTGCGCAGCTGGGTGAGGACGTCCTGCAGGGTCAGCGGGGCGTGCTCGGCGTCGATGAGCAGGTAGTCGAGGCCCGCGCCGGCGCAGATCTCCGCCGTCGTCGGGTCCCCGGAGGAGAGGAACATGCCGGCGGCGGGGCGGCCCCCACGGGCGGCGACGGCCTCGGGTGTGAAGAGGTCGCGGAACAGCGGCTGCGGGTTGTGGCGGACGGGCATGGGATGTTCCTCCGGGGTTCTCCGCGCCCTCCACCCGACGCGGGTTGAGTTGTCACGGGTGGAGCGGGGTCGTACTGGTGATAGGTCAACCTGCGTTGCGGGCGGGGTGGGACGACGACGGCGGGCGGCTCAGGCGAAGCGGCAGGTAATGGTGCCGAGCGGGCCGTAGTCGGCGTAGACGGTGTCGCCCTCGTACACCCACATCGGGCGGGTGAAGGAGCCGGCGAGCACGATCTCACCGGCTTCGAGCGCGTCTCCGTGCTCGGCGATGCGGTTGGCCAGCCAGTGCACGCCGTTGGCCGGGTGGTTCAGCACGCCCGCGGCCACGCCGGTCTCGATGATCTCCTCGTTGCGGGAGAGGATGCCGGAGACCCACCGCAGGTCGACGTCGTGCACGCCCACGGGGCGGCCGCCGATCACCAGGGAGCCCAGGGCGGCGTTGTCCGAGATGGTGTCCGTGATGGTGCGGCCGGCCATCTCGATGCGCGAGTCCAGCACCTCCAGCGCGGGCACCACGTACTCGGTGGCGCGCAGCACGTCCATCAGGTTCAGGCCGGGCCCGCGCAGCTCGTCCCGCAGCACGAACGCCAGCTCCATCTCGATGCGCGGATGGGTGTACTTCTTCCACTCGTACACGTGGCCGGACTCGAACACCTGGTCGTCGAAGATCACGCCGTAGTCCGGCTCGTCGATCCCGGTCGCGTCCTGCATGGCCTTGGAGGTCAGGCCGATCTTGTGGCCCACCTTGCGGCGGCCCGCCTCGACCTGGCGCTCGGCCCAGATGCGCTGGACGGCGTACGAGTCCTCGATCTCCATCTCCGGGTAGCGCGCGGTCAGCCGCGGCACGGGCACGCGGTCGATGCCCGCACGGTGCAGCTCGTCGGCGATCTTGACGTGGGTCTCGTGGTCCAGCACAGCGGTCTCCTTCACGACGACGGGCAGGGGCCTGGCCTTGATCGTATACGATTACGCGGCTCTGCCCCCGGCCCCGTCGCCATCCTGTCACCGCCCCGGATCAGTCCGGGGCGCGCGTCCCGATGCCCAGCCCGGGCTTGCGGCGGTGCACCGTGAGCCAGGCCAGCCCCCCGACGCCCGTCTGCGAGGCGGGACACCCCTGCTCCCCACGCTTTGAGGCGGGAAATCGAGCTCAAACTGGCCCTCCCGGCTCGAATGAGGTGGATTTTCCGCCTCGAACGGCGTGGAGCGGGGAGACGCGGAGGGTGGCAGGGAGGGCGGACGCCGACGGCGGGCACCTGCGTTGGGTGCCCGCCGTCGTCGTGGTGTCCCGAAGCGGCGCCCGGCGGTGCCGGTCAGAGCTGGTTGCCGAGCTTGTACTCGCCCTGCTTCCACTCCGGCATGGACTCCTCGCCCTGCCCCTCGCGGGTGTAGGAGAAGCCGTCGGCGCCGATGGTCACGTCCATCTCGGAGTCGTCGGTGCGGGAGATCAGCGGCTGCAGGTTGCCGTCGAGGTCCAGCACGCGGGAGGCGTCGGTGTACCACGACGGCACGACCGGGGTGCCCCACCAGTCGCGGCGCTGGTTGTCGTGCACGTCCCAGGTGACCACGGGGTTGTCAGGGTCGCCGGTGTAGTAGTCCTGGGTGTAGACCTCCACGCGGTGGCCGTCGGGGTCACGCAGGTAGAGGTAGAACGCGTTGGAGACGCCGTGGCGGCCCGGACCGCGCTCGATGTGGTCGGACATGCGCAGGGCGCCGAGCTTGTCGCAGATCGCCAGGATGTTGTGCTTCTCGTGCGTGGCGAAGCACACGTGGTGCATCCGGGGGCCGTCGCCGCCGGTCATGGCGGTGTCGTGCACGGTGGGCTTGCGGCGCATCCACGCGGCGTAGACGGTGCCGTTCTCGTCCTGGATGTCCTCGGTGACGCGGAAGCCCAGGTCCTGCATGTAGCGGGCGGCACGCGGCACATCCGGGGTCACCTGGTTGAAGTGGTCCAGGCGAACCAGGGCGCCCGGGGTGTAGAGGTCGTAGCGCCAGGCCAGGCGCTCCACGTGCTCGACGTCGTGGAAGAACTCGTAGGGGAAGCCCAGCGGGTCCTCGACGCGCACGGAGTCGCCGACGCCCTTGACGAAGCCGTCCTTCCGACGCTCGACGCGGCGGCCCAGCTCCTCGTAGAAGGCGACCGCCTTGTCCAGGTCCTCGGGGGTGCGCACGCGGTAGGAGAACGCGGCCACGGCGGCGGTCTCGCCCTGGCGCAGCACCAGGTTGTGGTGGATGAACTCCTCCATGGAGCGCAGGTAGACGGTCTCCTCGTCCTCCTCGGTGACCACGAGGCCGAGCACGTCCACGTAGAACTCGCGGGACTGGGCGAGGTCCGTGACCACGAGCTCCATCGAGGCGCAGCGCAGGATGTCCGGCGCCTCGGACGTCGGGGTGGGGAGGGGGTTCTCCGGGTCGATGGGGGCTTCCTTGGTGACGAAGAAGCCGGAGGAGGTCTTCTGGCGGCTCTCGAGGTTGGTCATCGGTGCTCCTTGGTGAGGGGGCGGTGCGCTGTGGCCTGGGACACGGTCACGGGCTCGATCGTATACGATCCGCGCGGCCGACGGGAAGGCGGTCGAGGAACGCGGGTTGAGTTGTCGCGGGACCGGGGCGCCTGCACCCGCGACAACTCAACCCGCGTCGGTGGGCCGGGGGAGAGGCCCGGCCCGGCCCCACCACGACGACGTCGCCCGCACCGTCGCGGGGACGGTGCGGGCGCGGTCGTGGTCGCCGGTCAGCGCGGGGTCAGCCGTCGATCTTCGCCGCGGCCTGCTCCTGCTTGCCGAACACCGGGTTGTGGACCTCGCCGAGGTTGATGTGCACGGCCTGCTGGTCGGTGTAGAAGTCGATCGAGCGGTAGCCGCCCTCGTGGCCCAGGCCGGAGGCCTTCACCCCGCCGAACGGGGTGCGCAGGTCCCGCACATTGTTGGAGTTCAGCCACACCATGCCGGCCTCCACGTTCTGCGCGACGTTGTGGGCGCGCTTGAGGTCGTTGGTCCAGATGTAGGCGGCCAGACCGTACTTGGTGTTGTTGGCCAGCTGCAGGGCCTCCTCCTCCGTGTCGAAGGGGGTGATGGCCACGACCGGGCCGAAGATCTCCTCCTGGAAGATCCGGGCTTCCGGGGCCACGTCCGCGAACACGGTGGGCTGCACGAAGTTGCCCTCGGGGAAGCCCTCCGGGCGGCCGCCGCCGGCCACCAGGCGGGCCTCGGTCTTGCCGATCTCCACGTAGGACATGACCTTCTCGAAGTGCTCCGGGTGCACGATGGCGCCGACCTCGGTGGTCTCGTCGTCCGGCAGGCCGACCTTCACGCGGGAGGCCTGGGCGGCGTAGCGCTCCACGAACTCGTCGTAGACGGAACGCTGGACCAGGATGCGGGAGCCTGCGGTGCAGCGCTCGCCGTTCAGGGAGAACACGCCGAAGATGGTCGCGTCGATCGCCGCGTCCAGGTCCGCATCCTCGAACACCACGGCCGGGGACTTGCCGCCGAGCTCCATGGACAGGCCCTTCAGGTGCGGGGCGGCGTTGGCGAAGATGATCTGGCCGGTGCGGGACTCGCCGGTGAAGGAGATCAGCGGCACGTCCGGGTGCTTCACGAGCGGGTCGCCCGCGTAGCCCTCCTCACCGAAGCCGTGCACCATGTTGAACACACCCTTCGGCAGGCCGGCCTCCTCGAAGATGTCGCCCCACAGGGAGGCCGAGAGCGGGGTGAACTCCGCCGGCTTCAGGACCACCGAGTTGCCGGTGGCGATGGCCGGGGCCAGCTTCCAGGACTCCAGCATGAACGGGGTGTTCCACGGGGTGATCAGGCCGGCGACGCCGATCGGCTTGCGGTTCACGTAGTTGATCTGGCGGCCCGGCACCTTGAAGGTGTCGTCGTGCTGGGCCACGATCAGGTCCGCGAAGAAGCGGAAGTTCTCGGCGGCGCGGGCGGCCTGGCCCCTCGCCTGCTTGATCGGCAGGCCGGTGTCGAAGCACTCCATCTCGGCCAGCTGGTCGCCGCGGGTCTCCATGATGTCGGCGATCGCGTGCAGCACGCGGGAGCGCTGGCGCGGCAGGGCCTGGGACCATTCGCCGGACTCGAAGGCCCGCTTGGCGGCGGCGACGGCGCGGTCGATGTCCGCGGCCTTGCCGGAGGCGGCCGTCAGGTACGGCTCGTTGGTCACCGGGTCGAGCACCTCGAAGGTGTCGCCGTCGATCGAGTCAACGAACTCGCCGTCGATGTAGTGGCGCAGGACGTCGGGCAGGCCCTCGGGCTTGCGGGCCTCGATGCTGGTCTTCTCCGTCATGGTGTCTCTTTCACTGAGTTCTTCGGGTGGGTCTGATGATCGGGGCTTGGAGCAGCCGGCGTCGGCGCCGGTCCGGCCGGCGGTCACGCGGACGGCTCGGCGCTGTGCTCCAGGTAGGCGTGCAGGGTGTTCAGGCGGTGGGCGCGGGCGGCGGCCTCGATCTCCTCGAAGCGCGCCCCGTCCTCGATCAGGCGCAGCAGGTGCTCGTGCTCGTCCACGGAGGCCACCGCCCGACCGGGCACGTACGCGAACGTGGAGGAGCGCAGCGCGGCCAGGCGGTTCCAGCCGCGGTGCACCAGGTCGTGCACGTGCTCGTTCTGGTGATGCTCGAACAGGATCGAGTGGAAGCGGCGGTTGAGCTCGGTGAACGCCACCGGGTCCCAGGCCTTCTCCGACTCCGTCATCGCGCGCATGGTCGCGTTCACCTCGCGGGCCGCCGCGAGGTCCTCGGCGGTCACGTGCGGGGCGCACTGGGCGGTGGAGAACCCCTCCACCAGCGCCAGCGTCTCCATGGTGTGGCGGTACTCGACTGGGTCGATGCCCACCACGGTGGCGCCCACGTTGCGCTCGTAGGCCACCAGCTTCTCGGACTGCAGGCGGCGGATCGCCTCCCGCACGGGCACCACGGACATGCCCAGCTCCGCGGCGATCTGGGACAGCACCAGCCGGTCGCCCGGCTCGTGGCGCTGGTCCCGGATCCCCTCGAGGATCGCCTGGTAGGCGCGGTCCGCCTTGGAGACGGGGGCGCCTGCGAGGCCGACCGTTCCGATGTCCGTGCGGCGCATGCTCAGGCGTCGCCCTCCGGGGCCGGGGCGTCCGGCAGGGTCTTGCGGTACTCGGCGAACTTGGCCTTCCACTCGGCGTTCGGGGGGAACATCCCGTCCACCGGGTAGCCGGCCTTGACCTGCTCGTACGCCCAGGCGTCCTGGAGCTCCTGCTCGTAGGCGTCGTCCACAACCTCCTGGAGCAGGGACGGCGGGATGACCACCACACCGTCGTCGTCGCCGACGATGATGTCGCCGGGCTGCACGGTGGTGCCGCCGCAGGCGATGGTGCCGCCGACCTCCCACGGGATGTGACGGCGGCCCAGCACCGCCGGGTGCGTGGCGCCGGCGTACACCTGGAGGCCGACCTCGGCGACGGCGGCGGAGTCGCGGATGCCGCCGTCCGTGATCACGGCGTTCGCGCCGTTCACCTGGGCGCGCAGGGCCAGGACGTCCCCGAGGGTGCCGGTGCCGTGCTCGCCACGGGCCTCCATGACCACCACGTCGTCCGGCTGCACCGAGTCGATCGCCCGCTTCTGGGCGTTGAAGCCGCCGCCGAACTCCTTGGCCAGGTCCTCGCGCTTGGGGATGTAGCGCAGGGTCTTGGCGTAGCCGAGGACGCGCCGACCCCGGTGGATCGGGCGCGGGCCGTCGATGGTCGCGTTCTGGACGCCGCGCTTCTGCAGCTGGGCGGTGAGGGTGGCCACCGCGATGGCGTCGATCTTGGCGCGCAGCTCGGGGGTCAGCAGGGAGCGGTCCGGCTGCGGGGCGCTCGCGACCCAGTGGCCGTTCTCGTCCACCGCGGACGACGACGGCGCCGCGGCCTGCGGGGCCAGACCGGCGGCCTCGCGGGAGCCCCAGGCCTCCTCGCGCTGCACGTCGTCCACCTGCGGCTGCGCGCCGAACGGGGCCAGGGAGTGCTCCGAGTCGACGACCGTCGTCACCAAGCGGCCGGTGGTCGGTGCGCCGGGGGCGCTGGGGGCGTCCACCTCCACCTCGACGACGTCGCCCGGCTGGGCCACGGAGGAGCCGGCGGGGGTGCCGGTGAGGATGACGTCGCCCTCCTCGAGCGTCATGAGCTGCGAGAGGTCGGCCACGAGCCGGCCGAACGGGAAGACGAGGCCCTCGGTGGTGTCGTCCTGGACGATCTCGCCGTTGACCCAGGTGCGCACGCGCAGGGCGGCCGGGTCCAGGCCCGCGGCGGAGATCACCGCGGGGCCGAGCGGGGTGTAGCCGTCGCCGGACTTGTTCTTGACGTTGGAGCCCTTGTCCGCGTGGCGGAGGTCGTAGAGGCCCCAGTCGTTGGCGGCGGTGATGCCGGAGACGTGCGACCAGCCCTCCTTCGGGCTGACGCGCCGGGCGGTGCGGCCGATGATCAGCGCGATCTCGCCCTCGTAGGCGAGCAGCTCGGTGCCGGCGGGGCGCTCGATGGTGTCGCCGGTGCGGGCGAGGGAGGTGCCGGCCTTGAGGAAGTAGCCGGGGGCCTGCGGGGACCGGCCGCGCTGGGCGATGCGGGAGGGGTAGTTCAGGTGGACGGCGAGCACCTTGCCCGGCCGGTTCTCCCGGACGGTGAAGTCGTGCTCGGTGACGGTGGGCGTGGGATCCGGTGTGCTCTGCGTCATGGTCGAGATCGTATACGATCTCGCGGGCCCGGGGAAGAGGTCGCACGCCCGGCAGACGCGCCGGGCCGACGTCGTTGTGGGCGCCCGCTGCGGCTCAGCGGGCCCGGGCGATCGACTCGTTCACCGCCGGGGCCAGGCGCCGCACGCCCTCCACGAGCTTCTCGGCGTCCACGAACGAGTACGCCAGGCGCAGGGTGGAGTGCGTGCCCTCGACGGGGGTGAAGGCCGCCCCCGGCACGAACACCGCGCCCGCCTCGATGCCGCGGTGCATCACCTCGAGGGTGTCCACCCCGGTCGGCAGGGTGGCCCACAGGAAGAAGCCGCCCTGCGGGGTGATGAACTCGACCCCTGGGTCCCAGTGCTCACGCACCGCGTCCACGAGCGCCCCGGCCCGCTCGCGGTACAGCCCGGTCACGTGGCGGACGTGGCCCTGCCAGTCCAGCTGCGTGACGAAGGCGGTGGAGAGCATCTGCGAGTACGTGGACGCGTGGATGTAGGCCGACTCCGCGCACAGGTAGAACTCGCGCTTGAGCGCGGCCGGCACGAGCGCCCAGCCGATGCGCACGCCCGGGGAGAAGATCTTGGACATCGTGCCGAGGTGGACCACGTTGTCCCGGTGGTCGGCGGCGATCGGGGCGACGGGCTCGCCGTCGAACGCGATCTGCCCGTACGGGTTGTCCTCCACGATGAGCACGCCGTGCTTCTCGCAGATCGCGCCCACCTCGGCGCGGCGGCCCGGGGGCAGCAGGGCGCCCGAGGGGTTCGCGAACGAGGGGATCGTGTAGAGGAAGGCCACGCGGCGGCCCTCGGCGGCCAGGCGGGTCAGGGTCTCGTCGAGGGCCGCGGGCACGAGGCCGTGGTCGTCGGTGCCCGTGGCCACGGCCTCGAGCTGCCAGGTGGTGAAGGTGGTCAACGCGCCCACGAATGTGGGGTCCTCCACCACGACGACGTCGCCCGGGTTCGCGAACGCCCGGCAGGCGGTGTCGATCGCGGCCTGCGAGCCGGGGGTGATGACCACGAGCTCGGGATCCGCGTCCGGGATGCCGTCGGCGGCCATCACGGCGGTCGCGGCGGCACGCATCTCCTCGGTGCCCTGGCCCGGGCCGTACTGCAGGGACTCCGTGCCGAACCGGGTCATCAGGTCGGAGGCGATCCGGCCCAGCTCGTCGAGGGGCAGGTCGGCGAGCCACGGGTTCCCGCCCGCGAGCGAGATGAGGTTCGGGTCCATCGCGATGTCGAAGACGTCGCGGACCGCGGACTGCTTCACGCCGACGGCGCGCTGGGACAGGTGATCTCGGAGGTTCCGCACGCTCGGCACCCTATAGCACGGCGCGGCCGTGCCCGAAGGTCCGATGACGGGCGACGACGGCGGGTCGCGCGGTCAGGGGGCGCTCGGCTCCTGGGCGGGGGACCACGTGCCCTGGGTCGGCTCGGCGGGACCCCAGGACGACTCGCCCTCCGGCGCCCACGTCTGCCCGCCGGATCCGTCGCTCGGCTCCCCACTCGGCGTGGGCTCCCCCTGCGGGACGTCCACGGACTCGCCGAGGCGGAGCGGCTCGAGCCCCAACACGTCGTCGAGGTCCCGGCCGTCCACCTCGAGCCGGACCTGTCCCGCTGACGTGAAGGCGGCGGCGGTCGCCTGCAGCTGGGCGCGGATCCGCTCGGCCGTGCAGTCGTCCTCCGGCGTCACGGTGCCGGTGAAGGTGAAGATCTCCACGTCGCCCTCGCGGCGGTGCCCGGTCGGGGTGAGGGTCTCGCGCGCGTCGAACACGGCGTTCCACAGCGACGGGTCGCCGTGCCAGCCCTGCTCGTCCGCGAACAGGAAGTCCAGCGCGGCGTCCGCCTCGTCCTCGGTGTCCGTCGGCACGGTCTGCACGGGAACCAGCAGGTCGCCGCAGCCGAAGGGCCGGCCGCTCGTCCCCGGGACCGCCTCCGTCTCCGCGACGGCGAGGTAGACCGTCAGCGGCTGGTACCCCTCCGTCGCGGGCAGGGGCACGCCGTCGTCGGACGCCGAGTCCTCGGCCAGGCCGGGGTCGACCGCGCAGCCGGCCAGCAGGCACGCGGCGGCCACGGCACCCATGAGCCGCAGGGCGCGGGGAGGGGAGGGCGGGCGCATCGGGTACTCCTGGCGGTCGGGGCTCGGCGGCGTCGGACGGGCCGACGGCCCCTCCATGCTACGGCCGTCCGCCTCGCCCGCCGCGAGCGGGTGTGAGGCCTCCCACGGGTGGGAAGGGGCCCGCGGGCGGACGGCCGCGGCGGGCTAGGCTGGAGGCCATGCCCGTGAGGAACCGTCGCGCCGCCGCCCTGCCCGCCAAGCTCAGCCGCTCCTGGCTGCTGGTCAACGCGGCCACCCCCGACGCGTTCGCCCCCGCCCTGGCCTCCGAGGCCGACTCCGTCATCTTCGACCTCGAGGCCGCCGTGCCGGAGGAGCAGAAGGACGCGGCCCGCCGGCACGTCGTGGACGCCCTCTCCGGCGGCATGACGGCGTGGGTGCGCATCTCCGCGACCTCCACGGACCACTGGCAGCGGGACCTCGAGGCGCTCGCGGGCCTCGACGGCGTGCGCGGCGTCGTGCTGGCCGAGACCAAGGAGCCGGAGCAGGTCACGTTCACCGCCATGCGGCTGCGCGCCGGCACCCCGGTGATCGCCCTGCTGGAGTCCGCCCTGGGCATCGAGAACGCCACGGCCGTGGCCAAGGCGCCGGGCACGTTCCGTCTCGCCTTCGGCGTGAACGACTTCCGCAAGGACGTCGGCGTCGGCGAGGACCCGCTGGCCATGGCCTACGCCCGCTCCCGCATGGTGATCGCCTCCCGCGTGGGCGGTCTGCCCGGGGCGATCGACGGACCGCCCGGCAACACGGACGGTGAGGACGCGGTCATCGAGTCCAGCGCCGTCACCGCCTCGATGGGCATGACCGGCCGCCTCGTCCTGAACCGGGATCAGGTGGACTGGGTCAACCGGGCGATGTCCCCGTCCGAGGACGAGCTCGCGTGGGCCCGCGACCTGCTCGAGAAGCACGCGCAGGGCGCCGCCGTCGGCGACGGCTCGTACCTGCCCCGCGTGCTGCGCGCCCAGAAGATCGCGGACCTCGCGGACTCGTACGGGCTCTGGAACGCGTGAGCACGGCCGGGGCGCGCGCATGAGTCCCCGCACCGACGGGTGGCTCCGCCCATGATGGCGTGGATCGACGGGCTGCCGCTGCTGTGGTCCATCGGGTTCTTCTGGATGCTGGCGATCCTGCGCACCCTGATCGTGTTCTCGCTCGGGCGGGGGCTGGCCTCCGGCGTCGAGCGGACCCGCTGGTTCGCCCGCGTGATGGAGGGGCCCGTCTATGTCCGAGCCCAGCGCTTCATCCAGCGCCACGGGGTGTGGGCCATCCCATTCTGCTACCTCACGGTGGGCATCCAGACGGCGGTGATCGGCTCCGCCGGCGTCGCCCGCATGCCCTGGCGCCGGTTCCTGCCGGCGGCCGCGCTCGGCACGTTCCTGTGGGGCGTGGTGTACGGGACCGTCGGGATGGCCGTGGTCTGGGCCGTCATCGGCGCGGCGCTCGGAGAGGGCCGGGGCGTCCTCGCCCTCGTGCTGATCCTCGCGGCCGTGGCCGCGTTCGTCGTCTGGCGCCGACGCCGCACGCTGCGCCGGCACGGGGCCGGGTGACGTCGTCGTCCGTGACGCGGGCCGGGCTTCGCCGCCGGGGGACTAGAGTTGACCGCGTCTTCGCCCCGGCCAGCCGCCCCGCGGCCGGGGCCGCCACCCCTTCGGAAGGACCACCATGAGCGACGAGCGCGCCCGCAGCTTCTCCGCCTCCACCGCCTCCGCCGCCGACGACGGCGCCCGCGGCACCGGCACGACCCGCGTCAAGCGCGGCCTGGCGGACATGATGAAGGGCGGCGTGATCATGGACGTCGTCAACGCGGAGCAGGCGCGCATCGCCGAGGACGCCGGCGCCGTGGCCGTCATGGCGCTCGAGCGGGTCCCAGCCGACATCCGCGCCCAGGGCGGCGTGGCCCGCATGTCCGACCCCGACCTGATCGACGGCATCGTCGAAGCCGTGTCCATCCCCGTGATGGCCAAGGCGCGCATCGGCCACTTCGTGGAGGCCCAGGTGCTGCAGGCGCTCAAGGTGGACTTCATCGACGAGTCCGAGGTGCTCTCCCCGGCGGACTACGTGAACCACATCGACAAGTGGGACTTCGACGTGCCCTTCGTGTGCGGCGCCACCAACCTCGGCGAGGCCCTGCGCCGCATCACCGAGGGCGCGGCCATGATCCGGTCCAAGGGCGAGGCCGGCACCGGCGACGTCTCCGAGGCCGTGAAGCACATCCGCACCATCCGCAAGGAGATCGCCCAGCTCCAGGGCCTGGCCCAGGACGAGCTGTACGTGGCCGCGAAGGAGCTGCAGGCGCCGTACGAACTGGTGCGCGAGGTCGCCGAGACCGGCGCCCTGCCCGTCGTGATGTTCACCGCCGGCGGCGTGGCCACCCCGGCCGACGCGGCCCTGATGATGCAGATGGGCGCCGACGGCGTGTTCGTGGGCTCCGGCATCTTCAAGTCCGGCAACCCGGCCGAGCGTGCCCGCGCCATCGTCAAGGCCACCGCCCAGTTCGACGACCCGATGGCGGTCGCCGAGGCCTCCCGCGGCCTGGGCGAGGCCATGGTGGGCATCAACGTGGGCGACCTGCCCGCCCCGCACCGCCTGGCCGAGCGCGGCTGGTGAGTCCACAGAAGACCGTCGGCGTGCTCGCCCTCCAGGGCGACGTGCGGGAGCACGTGCACGTGCTCGAGTCCCTCGGCGCGCGCACGCGCCCGGTGCGCCGCCCCGCGGACCTCGAGGGTCTGGACGGCATCGTGCTGCCCGGCGGCGAGTCCTCCGTGATGGACCGCCTCGCCCGGATCATGGGGATGAGGGACCCGCTCATCGCCGCCCTCCGCGACGGGCTGCCCGCCTACGGCACGTGCGCGGGGCTGATCATGCTGGCCCGCGAGATCCGCAACCCGGCGCCGGATCAGGGCGGGCTCGGCGTGCTGGACGTGGCCGTGCGGCGCAATGCGTTCGGCGCGCAGGTCGACTCGTTCGAGGAGGACCTGGACATCCCCGCGGTCGCGGCGGAGCCGGTGCACGCCGTGTTCATCCGCGCCCCCGCCGTCCTCCAGGCGGGGGAGGGCGTCGAGGTCCTGGCGAGCGTGCCGGCGTCGCGTCTGTCCGTGCCCGCGGCGGACCCGGGGCTCGACGGCGACGCGCGGCTGCCCGTGGCCGTGCGGCAGGGCCACCTGCTCGCCACGGCCTTCCACCCCGAGGTGACCGGCGACTGGTCCTTCCACCGGGCGTTCCTCGCGGGGCTCTGAGCGGCCGGCCTGCCCCGCGCGCGACGGGCGCGGGGCTCAGGCCTCCGCGAGCACCTCGGAGGTGACGCGGACGTCCTTCCGGGGGTCCAGGCCGAGCTCGTCGGCCACGGCCGTGGCGACGGAGGGCAGGGTGAGGACGCCGTCGTGCGCGTTGAGGCCCCCGGCGAAGCCCTCGTCCGCGGCCAGCGCGGCGCGCCATCCGAGGTCGGCGATGCGCTTGATGTAGGGCAGCGTCGCGTTGGTCAGGGCCGAGGTGGAGGTCTGGGGCACGGCGCCGGGCATGTTGGAGACGCAGTAGTAGATCTTGTCCCCCACGAGGTACGTCGGGTCCTGGTGGGTGGTGGCCCGCGAGTTCTCGAAGCAGCCGCCCTGGTCGATCGCGATGTCCACCAGCACCGAGCCGGGCCGCATGGACTCCACCATCTCGGCGGTCACCAGCTTCGGGGCCGCGGCGCCGGGGATCAGCACGGAGCCGATCACGAGGTCCGCGTCCGCCACGGTCTCACCGATGTTCAGGTGGGACGAGGCCAGCGTGCGGATCCGGCCCTGGTGGACGGCGTCCAGCTGCGCGAGCCGCTCGAGGGAGATGTCCAGGACGGTCACGTCCGCGCCCATGCCCGCGGCGATCACGGCCGCCGCCTCGCCGGCCACACCTCCGCCGATCACGGCCACCCGGGCGCGGCGGGTGCCGGGCACGCCGCCCATCAGCACACCCGAGCCGCCCTGCGGCTGGAGGAGGTGGTAGGCGCCCGCGGCGGGGGCCAGGCGGCCGGCCACCTGGCTCATGGGGGCCAGCAGCGGCAGGGAGCGGCCGCGGGTGACCGTCTCGTAGGCGATCGCCGTCGTGCCGGCGTCCAGGATCGCCCGCGTGCACGCGGGGGAGGCGGCCAGGTGCAGGTAGGTGAAGAGGACCTGGCCGCGGCGCAGGCGGCCGTACTCCTCCGGCTGCGGCTCCTTGACCTTGAGGACCAGCTCGGCGCGCTCCCAGAGCTCGTCGACGTCGTCGACCAGCTCGGCGCCGGCGTCGCGGTAGTCCTGGTCCGAGGCGCCGGAGCCGGCGCCGGCCCCCGACTGCACGAGGACCTGGTGGCCCGCTCGCACCAGCTCCTGGACCCCGCCCTGCGTCAGGGCCACACGGAACTCGTTGTTCTTCACTTCGGTGGGCACGGCGACCAACATGCGGCGAATCTAGCCCATCCGGCACGTTCCAGCGAGGGCGCGGGGGCCGCTGCGCGGTCGCGGTGCCGCCGTCACCGCGGTGCCCGTCCCGTCATACTGGTGCGGTGACTCCCGCGCTGATCTCCCTCGTGGCCGTGCTCCTGCTCCTGGTGGGGCTGGTGGGCACCGTGTATCCCGTCCTGCCCGGCTCGCTGCTCAACCTCGTGACGGCTCTCGGCTGGGCCGCGCTGCTGGGCTCCCCCGCGTCCTGGACGTTCGGCGTCATCGCGGCCGGTCTCGCCGTGGCGGGGCTGAGCGCGTCCGCGGTGCTGACCGGCCGACGGCTGCGACGTGAACGCGTCACCCGCGGCCCGATCCTGTGGGGGGTGGCCGGCGCCGCCGTCGGGTTCTTCGTGATCCCGGTGGTGGGTCTGTTCCTCGGCTTCGCCGTCGGCCTGTTCGCCTCCCAGTGGGCCCGCACCCGGGACGCCCGGGCCGCCCTGAGCAGCTCGATCGGCGCGCTCACGGCCATGGGTGTGGGCATGCTCGTGGAGTTCTGCTGCGCGCTGGGCTCGCTGACCGCCGTGGGCGTGGGCGCCCTGGTGCACGGCCTCACCGCCTGAACCGCCGGAGCCGTCCGTCCGGCGGGACCCCGCGCGCGCCGGACCCTTCGCCGGCTCAGCCGCCGGCGGGCACCCTGCCGGCCTGGGCGAGGGCGGCGAAGCCGAGGACGTGCTCCCGCAGCTCCTGCGCGGCCGCCCGGCCGTCCCCGGCGGCGGAGGCGGCGAGGATCCGCCGATGGTCGGCCTGCAGGCCGGCGCGCACGGCGGGCCAGTCGGACAGCCCGGCCACGGTCTCGGTCACGTAGCCGATGGTCGCCTGGCGCAGGGAGTCCAGCATCATCGCCGTCACGACGTTCCCGCCCAGGGTGGCCAGCCGCACATGGAACTCGGTGTCGAGCAGGTGGAAGTCCTCTTCCGGCAGCGCGGGGTCGTCCATCCGGTCCAGCAGGGTTTCCACCTCGGCCAGGACGGCGACGCTCTCGGGGTCGCCGGAGGTGGCGGCGGCCGCCTGCGCCGCATCGGTCTCGAGGAGCACGCGCGCGGCGACGACGTCGGCCATCGGCAGGGACCGGGTGGCGATGTGCAGGCGCAGCGCCCAGCCCAGCGCCGCGGACGGCTCGGAGACGACGACGGCCCCCGAGTTCGGCCCGGAGCCGGCGCTGGCGCGGATCAGGCCCATGGCCTCGAGCATCCGGGTGGCCTCCCGCACGGACGCCCGGGAGATGCCGAAGCGTTCGGCCAGGGTGCGTTCGCCGGGCAGCTTGTCCCCCACGACCACGGCGCCGGAGCGCAGCTCGGCCTCGAGCCAGTCGAGCACGATGGTGTAGGCGGGGGCAGCGGTCATGGACGGACCTTCCGAGGGGGCGGGGCGGCGACCCGAGGGGGCGGGGCGGCGACCGTCCATCCTACCGACGGACGCCGCCCCGCTCGGGTGGTGCAGGCGGTCAGCCCGCCGCCGGCAGCATCCACGCCAGCACGTTGGACTGCAGGTACACGAGCGTGCACACCGCCAGCAGGAGCACGAGCGACCACACCACCACGCGGCGCAGGATCTCGGACTCCCGGCCCTCCATGCCGACCGCCGTCGCGGCGATCGCCAGGGACTGCGGGGAGATCATCTTGCCCACGACGCCGCCGGAGGTGTTGGCGGCCACCAGCAGGGCCGGATCGGCGCCGATGTTCGTGGCGGCGGTCTGCTGCAGGGTGGAGAACAGGGCGTTCGCGGAGGTGTCCGAGCCGGTCACGGCGGTGCCGAGCCAGCCGAGCACCGGGGACAGGAACACGAAGGCCGCGCCCAGGCCGGCCACCCACGTGCCCATGGCGACCGTCTGGCCCGAGAAGTTCATGACGTAGGCCAGGGAGAGCACGATCACGATCGTCAGGGCGGACCAGCGCATGCGGGCGAAGCAGCGGCCGATCTCGGCGAGCGCGTTCCCCACCGAGAGCGGGAACCGGCCGTCGTGGTCGAACCGGGAGTAGACCACGGCCATGATCAGGCCGGCGATCAGCAGCAGCGTGCCGGGGGAGGCCAGCCACTCGAACTTGTACACGGTGCTCGCCAGGGGCGCGCCGGAGGCGTCGACGAGGTGCCCGTCGAGCCCGGGCCACGGGATCTTGGCGGTGGCGGAGTTCAGGGCCGCGGTGATCGAGGGGACCAGCTTGGCCAGGGCGAACACGGCCACGACCACGATGTAGGGCAGCACGGCCATGAAGATCCGGCCGGGGGTGAGGTCCTGCGCCGCCGCGCGGGCGGGGGCGTCGAGGCGCTGGCGGGCCTCCTCGGCGCCCCGCGGCCGCCAGAAGCGCAGCAGCAGGACGGCGGCGGCGAGGGAGACCAGGGAGGCCACGACGTCGGTGAGCTCGTAGGAGAAGTGGGTCGAGGCCAGCCAGATGGCGACGGCGAAGCTCGCGCCGATCACGATCAGTGCCGGCCACGTCTGCCGCACGCCGCGCAGCCCGTCGATGATGAACACGAGCAGGAACGGCACGAACACGGCCACGAACGGGGCCTGGTGGCCGACGATCGCGCCGATGTGCGTGGCGGGGATGCCGGTGAGCGTGCCCGCGGTGGTGATGGGGGTGCCCACGGCGCCGAAGGCCACGGGCGCGGTGTTCGCCAGCAGCACGGCGGTGGCCGCCCGCAGCGGGGGCACACCCAGGCCGAGCACCATGGTGGCCGTGATGGCCACGGGGGCGCCGAAGCCGGCGAGGGCCTCGAGCAGGCCGCCGAAGCAGAACGCGATGAGCACGGCCTGGATGCGGATGTCTCCGCCGCCGAGCGAGTCGAAGATCGCGCGCATGTCGTCGAATCGCCCGGAGAGCACGGTGACCTGGTAGAACCACAGCGCCATCACGACGATCCAGACGATCGGGAACAGGCCGAAGGTCGCTCCCTGGGCGGCGGCCAGCGCCGCCAGGTGGGCCGGCATGTGGAAGCCCAGCACGGCCACGAGCAGGGCCACCACGAGCGCGGCGAGCCCCGACTGCCAGGCCTTGAGGCGCAGACCGAGGAGGGTGGCGAAGAACGTCAGCAGGGGCAGGACGCCGAGCGCGGCGGAGAGCGCGACGCTGCCGGCGGCATCGGGGGTGGGGGTGAAGGTGTGCACGGGGGTCTCCCGGTGGGCGAGGGGACGGGGCGGGATCCGGTCGGGCCGGTGATGGTCGGACCACTGTGGTCAGACCAAGGAGCGTACTGTGAGGGCGGTCACCTCGCAAGCGGCTGGCATGATATGGTCTGACCACTACGGCACCCGTGTGCTGCCGCACCGCACGGCGCCCCAGGCGCCCCGTCCGGAACGGAGACCGGCATGAGAATCGCCCTGTTCGCCACGTGCATCGTGGACGCGATGTACCCCAAGGTGGCCCTCGCCACCGTCCGCATCCTCGAGCGGCTCGGCCATGAGGTCGTCTTCCCGCCCGGCCAGGTCTGCTGCTCGCAGATGCACGTCAACAGCGGATACATGGAGGACGCCCTGCCCGTCGTGCGCAACCACGTCCGCACCTTCATGAAGGCCGACTACGACCTCGCCGTCGCCCCCTCCGCCTCCTGCGTGGCCTCGCTCGGCCACCAGCAGCCGGACGTCGCCCGCTCCGGCGGGGACGAGGGTCTGGCCCGCGACGCCGAGGTCGTCGCCTCCCGCACCCTCGAGCTGTCGCAGCTGCTCACGGACGTCCTCGGGGTGACGGACGCCGGGGCCCAGCTCGGCTCCTGGTTCCCGCACACCGTGACCTACCACCCCTCCTGCCACGGCATGCGCCTGCTGCGCCTGGGCTCGCGCCAGGAGGACCTGCTGCGCACCGTCGCGGACATCGACCTGCGCCCGCTGCCGGACGCCGAGGAGTGCTGCGGCTTCGGCGGCACCTTCTCCCTGAAGAACCCGGACGTCTCCGCCGCCATCGCGGAGGAGAAGATCGAGAAGGTCACCGCGTCCGGCGCCTCCCTCTGCACGGGCGGCGACGCGTCCTGCCTGCTCCACCTGGACGGGGCCATGCACCGTCGAGAGGCGCGCGGCCAGGACGGCCGCCCGCTGCGCACCGTGCACCTCGCCGAGATCCTCGCGGCCACCCGGGAGAACCCGCTCGAGGTCGACGGCCCCGTCGAACTGTCCATCCCCGCGTCCGCCGGCGCCCGCCGCGGACCGTCCGCCCGTGTTGAGGAGGCCCGCCGATGAGCACCGCACCCACCCGCGTGCGCCTGGGAATGCCCACCGTCCGCCCCGTCCACGGCGAGGGCGAGATCCTGCTGAACACCCCGTTCCCCGAGTCTGCCCGCGAGCAGCTGGGGAACGGCCAGATGCGCGCCAACATCCGCCGGGCCACGCACACCATCCGTGCCAAGCGTGCCGGCGTCGTCGAGGAGCTGCCGGACTGGCAGGAGCTGCGCGCCGCCGGCTCCGCGCTGAAGCAGTCCGTCATGGCGGACCTGCCCGCGCTCCTGGAGCGGCTCGAGTCCGAGGTCACCGCGCGCGGCGGCGTCGTGCACTGGGCCCGGGACGCGGCCGAGGCCAACCGCATCATCACGGAGCTCGTCACCGCCAAGGGCGTGGACGAGGTGATCAAGGTCAAGTCCATGGCCACCCAGGAGATCGGCCTGGACGCCGCGCTCGAGCATGCCGGCGTGGCCGCCGTCGAGACGGACCTGGCCGAGCTCATCGTCCAGCTCGGCCACGACCGGCCCAGCCACATCCTCGTCCCGGCGATCCATCGCAATCGCCGGGAGATCCGGGACATCTTCCTCCGGGAGATGCCGGAGACGGACGAGAGCCTCACCTCCGAGCCGGCCGACCTGGCCGAGGCCGCACGCCGACACCTGCGCGAGAAGTTCCTGAGCACGAAGGTGGCGATCTCCGGGGCGAACTTCGGCGTCGCCGAGACGGGCACGCTCTCCGTCGTCGAGTCGGAGGGCAACGGCCGCATGTGCCTGACCCTGCCGGAGACGCTGATCACCGTGATGGGCATCGAGAAGCTCGTGCCCACCTTCGAGGACCTCGAGGTGTTCCTGCAGCTGCTGCCGCGCTCGTCCACGGGCGAGCGGATGAACCCGTACACCTCCATGTGGACGGGCGTCACCGAGGGCGACGGTCCCCAGGAGTTCCACCTGGTCCTGCTGGACAACGGCCGCTCCGCGGTGCTGTCCGACCCGAAGGGCCGTTCCGCGCTGCACTGCATCCGCTGCTCGGCGTGCATGAACGTGTGCCCCGTGTACGAGCAGACCGGCGGCCACGCCTACGGCTCGGTCTACCCGGGCCCGATCGGCGCGATCCTCTCCCCGCAGCTCACCGGTGTGGACGCGGGGGAGAACGGCACCCTGCCCTACGCCTCCACGCTGTGCGGGGCGTGCTACGACGTGTGCCCCGTGGCCATCGACATCCCCTCGATCCTCATCCACCTCCGGGACGAGGACGTGCAGGCCACCCACGCCGCCCGGAAGGCCCTGCGCACGGAGAAGGACGCCGCTGCCGGCCCCCTGGCCCGCGCCAAGGCGGCGGTGGAGTCCGTCACGCCCTCGCAGATGGACGTGGCGATGAAGGGCGCCTCCGTGGTGATGTCCTCGGGTCGGCGCATGTCGCTGGCCGAGCGGGGCCTGGGGCTGGGCCGGGTCGCGGCCGGGCCGGACCGGGTGCTCGGCTGGCTGCCGGGCATCGCCGGCGGCTGGACCGACGAGCGCGACGTGCCGGCGCCCCCGCGGGAGTCCTTCCGCAACTGGTGGGCCCGCCACAAGGATGAGACCGAGCACCGAGTCGCCATGGACGGCGTCACCGGGCTGGACCGGCCGGAGGACGAGCACGTCGAGGAGGACGGACGATGAGCGAGGCGAAGGCCGAGATCCTGCGGCGCATCCGCGAGGCGACGGCGGACGGGCCGGTCGCGGACCCGGTGCAGCGCACCTACCGGCGGACCTCCTCCCGGGACCGGGCCGAGGTGGTGGAGATGCTGCGCGATCGGCTGATCGACTACCGCGCCTCCGTGCGGGACGAGACCGAGGAGACGGTGGCCGCGGCCATCGCCGAGCTGCTCGGCCCGGACGCCCGGTACGTGGTGCCGGCCGGTCTGGAGCCTGACTGGCTCCCCGCGGACTCGCGCGGGGCCGGCCGGGAGCGCATCACGGAGCCCGCGGTGGGTCACACGGGGGAGCGGGCCGCGGTCCGCGGCGCCCACGACGGCGAGCGCGAGCCCCTCAACGTGGACGCGCTGAACGAGGTGGACGCGGTGGTGACGTCCTCGACGGTCTCCTGCGCGGAGACCGGGACGATCTTCCTCAGCGGCCGCCCGGACGAGGGCCGCCGGGCGATCACCCTGGTCCCGGACCACCACGTGTGCATCGTGCCGCTGGACTCCGTGGTGGAGCTCTTCCCGGAGGCGCTGGCCCGCGTGGAGGCGACGGCGCCGATCACCATGATCTCCGGGCCCTCGGCCACGAGCGACATCGAGCTCGAGCGTGTCGAAGGCGTGCACGGGCCGCGCCGCCTGGACGTGATCCTGCTCGACCGCGCTCGCTGACGCGGGCGCAGTCGGGCAGGGATCGGGCGGGTCAGACCCCCTTCGACGACGGCGCCGCCGGCGCGGCCCGTCTCGAGGCGGTCCTGACGCTCCCGTACGCCGCTGTACAGGGCGACGAACAGCAGCGCGAGACCGGCGGTCACGAGCATGTGCCCGAGCCCGGCGATGCCCGGGAGGGCGGCCGAGGTCTCGGCGGGGGTCAGGCGGACGACCGTGTCGAGGGCGAGGACCACCAGGGTCACGGTCAGCCCCCGGCGGATGCCTCAGATGATCGAGCGGCCCTCGCGGCGGGCCGCGGCCCAGTCGGCGAAGAAGCCGCGGGCGATCGAGACGAGGACGGCCAGCACGAGGACGGGCCACATCAGGACGTACAGGGTCAGACCGACGGTCATGCGGATGCTCCTTGTGAGTCGGGGGACGGGGGGATCAGGACACGGGGGCCGAGGCGCGCTCGACCTGCGGCAGGTCCTCGGTCGCGGGGTCGAAGTCGCCGGTCACGCGCGCGATCCGGTCGAAGTCGAAGTCCTGGCCGGAGCGGACGGACAGCCCCCAGCAGACGAGGAAGGACACGGCGTAGGCCACGAGCGAGCCCGTGAGGGTGGCGTAGTCCCGCAGGAAGCCGTAGCCGAGGAACAGCATCACGACCGAGGCGATCGCGCCGACCACGACCGCCGGGCGCAGGCCGAAGAAGCCGAAGCACATGATGCACAGCACGACGCCCACGCCGAGGATCGCGAGGGTCTCCACCACGAACGCCCAGGCGCCCTCGATCGGGATCCACTCGAAGCGCACGGGCAGGAACACGGTCAGCGCGGCGAGGACGGACACCGTGAACGCGACGTTGGTGATCCTGCCCCAGTAGAAGGACGCGATCACGGGGAACACGAGGCAGCCCCACAGGGCGCCCACGAAGACCAGCAGGTCGAGGATGTCGAACTTGGCGGTGGCGAAGTACAGGGCCGCCGCCGTCGCCACGATCATGGTGATGCGGCCGATCAGCAGCATGGTCTTCGGGTCGGCGTTCTTGCGGCCGACCGACTGGCCGTAGACGTCCGTCATCACGATCGACGAGAGGGCGGACAGGTCCGAGTCGGCGGTGGAGGACAGCGAGCCGATGATCATCAGGAACGCCAGGGCCACGAGCGCCAGCGGCAGGTGGTCGGCGACCATCTGCGGCAGGAGGTTGTTGACGTCGCCGTCGAGCGGCTCGACGCCCAGGTAGAGCGCCATGACGCCGAGCATGCCGACGCCGATCACGGTGCCGCCGTAGCCGAGGGTGGCCGTGACGAAGGTGGGCTTGATGAGGTCCTCACGCACGGCGAAGAGGCGCTGGGCGATGGTCTGGTTGCCGATCGCGTAGGCCAGCACGGCGGCGATGTACGGCGCCCCCTGGTTCATGAACGCGTCGGAGGAGAAGAAGCTCTGCTGCTGGGCCGTGACGTGGCCCGCCTCGACGCCGGCCTGGAACATGTCCGGGCCGCCGGCGGCGAAGAACACGGCGGGGATGATGATGACGGTCGCGCCGAGCATGGCCATCACCTGGGCGAAGTCGGTGAGCACGGAGGCGCGGAAGCCGGACCACAGGGTGTACAGCAGCACGCCCGCGGCCACGATCAGGATGCCCGCGCCGAAGGACAGCGGGGACAGCAGGGAGATCAGGGCGCCGCCGGCGATGAAGTTGGAGGTCAGGGAGATGACGGAGCCGAGCACGTTGGAGCCGGCCAGCATGAGCTGCGACGAGCGGCCGTGCCGGGCGTACATGACCTCGGCGAGGGTGTGGGCGCGCGGAGCGACCGCGCGGATGCGGCGGCCGAACGGGTAGATGAACAGGATCATCAGGGCGCCTCAGAGGCCGTAGTGGAGGGGGCCGGAGACGCCGTACGTGTAGCCGGCGGTCACGGAGGCGTACATGGAGGCGGCCCAGATCCAGGTGGCCGTCATGGAGGCGGCGGACACGCCGAAGCCGATCTGGTTGCCCGCCGTCATGTAGGCGTCGGCGTTCTCCTTCTTCTTGGAGATGGCCACGGACATGATCATGGTCCCGCCGTAGAACAGCACGACGAGCAGGATCACCCCGATCACGCCGAGCTGGGTCAGGGATGCTGCGTCCTGGGAGGGCGGCATCGAACTTCCTTTCGCGCGAGTGACTACGGACGTCCCGATCTCCCGGCGCGGTCCGGTCCGGGCATGGCTCCGCAGGGCGGAGGGTGGCGTACCGATCACGTCGCGGCCAGGGGCCGGGGAGGTGGAGGGCATCCCGCCGGGTCCCGAGTCCACGAACGGCGAGCTCTCTGCTCAAGCCATCGCGGTCCCTCGGCCCTGGGCGGCGCTGTCAACACCGGCATCCCGGCGGGACGAGCCCGCCCGGATGGGCTGATCCTCACATGGTCGGCGCAGAAATGGCAAAAACATAGAGCCTTTTCAGCGGGGTCGGGATCAGGAGCGCCCGGCACGGAAGCCGGACAGAATGGGCGGATGACCGTTCCCTCCGGCTCCCCGGCCGCCCCCTCCGCCCCCGCTTCCCGACGACGGCGCCGCGCCGTGGCGGCGGCGCTGGTCGTCGCCGTCGTGGTGCAGCTGGTGGTGCTGTACCTGCCGGGCGAGCAGGTGCCGGAGGCCGGGTTCGCCGTGCCGGGGCTGGACAAGGCGATCCACGTGGCCGTGTTCGCGCTGCCCGCGTTCCTCGCCGTGGGGCGGGGGCGGAGCGCGTGGTGGGCCCTGCCGTTCGCGGTGCATGCGCCGGTGAGTGAGCTCGTGCAGCACGCGTGGGTGCCGCTGCGGACGGGGGACCCGGTGGATGTCGTCGCGGACCTGGCGGGGGTGGTGCTCGGCGTGGTCGCCGCGCGCAGCCGCCGGATTGGAGGATCGGGGGCGTCGGGCGTATGATGGTCCGGTGCGCTCCTGCGGGAGGGCATGACCTGGGGCTATAGCTCAGTTGGTAGAGCGTTTCGTTCGCAATGAAAAGGTCAGGGGTTCAATTCCCCTTAGCTCCACGGACCGTCCCGGTCCGCGATCCTCGAGGTCGCGGGCCGGGACTTTCTCGTGACGGGGGCGTGTGCGCCTTCCCCGCCCTCACCCGGGAGGGGGGTCGGCGCTTCCGGGGGGACCCCCCGGGTGTCTACAGTGCCGGGGTACGTCAGCGCGGACGTGATGCGGCCGTCTCACCGCAGGTCAGTCGCGCTTCTGCCGCCCCGCACGGGGCCGTTCGGCCCGGCCCGGGCCGGGAAGGGGACGCCGATGCGCATCAGCGTGCTCACCCACATGCTCCACCCCATTCGTTCGCCCTACGAGGGCGGGCTGGAGATGCACACGGCCATGACCGTGGAGCACCTCGTGCGCCGGGGCCACGACGTCACCGTCTACGCGCGGGAGGGCACCCGGGTGCCGGGCGACGTCGTCGCCGTGCTGCCCGCCGAGGGCGCCGGCCCGGGCCGCGCGGGCGCCCGCGTGCGCGAGGAGGCCGCCCGCCGGGCCTGCGCGTTGATCCTCGATGACGACTCCGACGCCGTCCTGAACAACTCCCTCTCCCCGGCGCCGCTCGAGCTGCTGCGCGCCCGCCCCGTGGTCACCGTCCTGCACACGCCGGCCACGCTGGCGGAGGTGCTGGCTGTCGTCGACGCCCCGGGCTGGACGGCTCCCGACCACCACCGGTGGGCCTCGGTGTCCGCGTCGAACGCGCTGGCCTGGCAGCATCGGCTGCCGCGGGTGGATGTGGTGCCCAACGGGATCGAGCTGCACCAGTGGGTCTCCGACGCCGTCCCCGTGCGCGGCCGCGCCGTGTGGTCGGGCCGGATCACGGCGGAGAAGGGCCTGCACGTGGCGATCGACGCCGCCCGGATCGCGGGCATGGAGCTGCACTTCGCCGGGCCGATCTCGGACGAGGAGTACCACGCCCGCGAGGTCGTGCCGCGGCTCGGCCCGGACACCGTCTACCACGGCCACCTCGACCACCACGCGCTGCCGCACATGCTCGCCACGGGCGAGGTCTTCCTGGCCACGCCCCTGTGGGCCGAGCCGTTCGGGCTCGCCGTGGTGGAGGCCATGGCGCTCGGCGTGCCGGTGGCCGCGCTGCTCAGCGGCGCGATGGGGGAGATCGTCGCCCCGCAGGCCGGCGCGCTGGCCGTGCACCACACGGCGCAGGAGCTCGCGGTCTCGATCCGCCACGCCCGCCGCAAGGACCGGGGACGCGTGCGTGCGTGGGCCTGCCGGTTCAGCGCGGAGACCATGGTGGAGGGCTACGTGGACCTGCTCGAGCAGGCCGCGGAGGACGCCCGTGACCTCGCCGCCGCCGAGGACGCGTACGGGTTCGACCCGCATGGGGTCCCGCGCCCGTCCGCCGATGCGGCGGACCTGGAGTCCCTCTGATGGCCCCGGCCCGCAGACGGGTCCTCTACTACGCCCACCAGCACGGGGCGGGGCACCTGCGGCACGCCGCCGGCCTGGCGTCGACCGGGGCGTTCGACGTGACGGTCGTGACCGCCCACCCGCGGGCGGCCGAACTGCTGCCCGCGGACGTCCCCGTCATCCCGCTGCCCTCGGACCTCGTGCCCGGCCACGAGCAGCCGGCCCGCTCGCCCCTGCACTGGTCCCCTGTGGGGCCCGAGATCCGGGCGCGCTTCGACGCCCTCCACGCGGCGGCGCGGCGGGTGGACCCGGACGTGTGCGTGGTGGACGTGTCCGTGGAGGCCGCCCTGTTCCTGCGCCTGGCGGGCTGGCCCGTGCTGCACCGCCGCATGCACGGCGAGCGCACCGACCCCGCGCACGCCCTCGTCTACGCCGAGGCCGACGGCCTCTTCGCCCACTACGCCGCCGAGCTCGAGGTCCCCGCCTGGCGCGCCGCCCACGTCGGCCGGGTCACCTACCTCGGGGTCGCGGACGTCACCGGCCGGCTCGGCACCCGCGCCACGACGACGTCGTCCGCCGGCGTCGCCCCGCGCGTCGCCGTGATCGCCGGGACGGGCGGCGGCGGGGTGCGGGCCGCGGACCTGGCCCGGGCGGCGTCCGCCGTGCCGGAGGCGACGTGGGAGGTGTACGGCCCGATCGCCGGGGTGGGCGAGCCGGAGGCGCCGGGCGGGCTCGCGGCGGAGGCGATGCCCGCCACCGTGACGCTGCACGGCTGGGTCCAGGCGCCGGCCCGCCGGGCCGCGGACGCCGACGTCGTGGTGGTCTCGGCCGGGCACAACGCCGTGGTGGACGCCGCCCGCTCCGGCCGCCCCGTGGTGCTCGCCCCCGAGCCGCGGCCGTTCGACGAGCAGCGCGTGTTCGTCCGCGAGATCCACCGGGCCGCGGGCGTGCCGTGGTGCGCGTGGGAGGACCCGGACGCCGACTGGGCCGGCGCGGTGTGCGGCGCCCTCGCGGACCCGGCCGCCGCCGACCGGCTCGCGGGCCTGCTGCTCGTGGCGCCGGACGAGTACCGGCGGCGCTGGGAGGCGGCGATCGAGGGCGCCCTGGGCTGAGCCCCGATCGCCCCCGGCGCCTCGCCCCTCAGTACGCGGCGTCGTCGCGGCGGGCGGCCGTCAGCTCCGCCTCCGTGGGGTGACGCAGCAGCTCGAGCCGCTCGCCGGCGGGGTCCCACGCGATCAGCCCCGCGTCCGCGAACGCGCGCAGCCACCCCTCCATGGCCCATCGGCCGTGCACCTGCCGGAAGCGGCGGGCGTTGACCAGGATGTCCTCGAGGTGGTGCAGCGGCGGGGTCATCACGCCGTGGTGCTGGTGGAACGCCTCGGCGGGGCTGAACCGCAGCGTCAGGCCGGCGGCGCGGGCGCGGAAGGCCAGGTCCGTGTCCTCGGCGCCGTAGCCGGTGAAGCCCGCGTCGAAACCGCCGATGCGGGCCAGGTCCGCGCGCCGCAGCGCCAGGATCAGCGTCCACACGAGGTGCCACTCGTCCGAGGGCCCGGCGGTCAGGTGCGCGCGCGCCCGGTGGGGCACGGAGAGGCGGCGCAGCAGGGCGTCGGCGCGGTGCGAGGTCAGGTCCGCCTCCCCGACGTCGCGGGTCCAGCCCGGCCGCAGGTAGCGGGGCCGGCCCATCACCACGGACCCGGGGTGGGCCGCGACCTCGGTGGCCAGCACGCCGACGGTCTCGGCCGCCGGGATGCAGTCCACGTCGAGGAAGACGAGGATCTCGCCGGTGGCGAGCTCGGCCGCGCGGTTGCGGGCCTGCGCCAGCGGCAGGCCGGCCTCGGCGGCCACGTGCCCCACGGTGACGGGCAGGTCCGTGGCCGGGACGCGCCCGTCCGGCTGGCCCATGAACACCACAACGACCTGGTCCGGGCGGCGGTGAGAGCGCTCCAGCCCGGCGATCGCGCGGGCCAGGTGCTCGTCCCGGTGCCCCGTGATGACCAGCACGGACACGCCCGGCAGCGCCCCGCGCGCCCGGGCGAGGGCCTCGCGGTAGACCGCCACGTGGGCGGCCGCCACGCGACGGCGCTGCCGGGCCCGGGCGGCGGGATCGGCGGGGGCCGTGCGCGCGCGGGCGCGCACCAGCGTCTCGAGCGCGTCGGCGAGGGAGTCGGGATCCTCCGGGTCGAACGCGGCGAGCGAGTCGGGGGTCAACCAGGCGCCGGACTGGTCCGCGATGTGCCCGATGTCCGCGACGGCGACCGGCACCCCCAGGTCCCGGCACATCTCGACCCAGCCCGAGTGGGTGCCGATGCGGTACGGCAGCACGGACACGTCCACGTCGCGCAGCAGCGCGTGCAGGGCGGGGTCGTCGAACCGGTCGTGCTGCCACAGCTCGAAGCCGTGGTGGGCGCAGCCCGCGCGCAGCGCGGCCAGGGCGTCCTCGTCCTGCACGGTGTCCTGGACCTCCACGGTCACCCGCGCGTCGAGGCCGCGGTCGGCCAGCGTCGCGACGGCCGCGGCGAGCACCGGCAGCAGCGCCACCGGGGCCACCTGGGCCCGCAGGTCCTTGGCGTGCACCAGCAGGCGGGCGGGGGCGGCCGCGCCGTCGCCGTCGTCGGACGCGTCGGGGGGCAGCAGGCCGGGCTCCGCGCCGGGGGCGTCGTCGTCGCCCTGCGCCACGAGGTCCTCGAGCGGGACGATGTGCGGGTGGGGGACCACGAGGGCGCGCACGCCGTAGTCGCGGGCGAGGGTCGCCGCGGCGCCGGGGGTGAGCGTGAGCACGGCGTCCGCGCGGCCCAGCAGCACGGCCAGGCGGTCCCGGTGGGGGCCCTGGTCCGTCAGGTGCGGGTTCTCGAGGTCGTGCACGGTCACGACGACGGCGCCCCCGTGCGCGTGCTGCGCGTCCAGGGCGGCGGCCAGCTGGGCGGGGCTGAAGTGCTCGAAGCCGAAGTGCACGTGCAGCACGTCCGGGCGGTGCTCGGCCAGCCACTCCGCGTGCAGGGCCCGGGGCGGCCACCACTGGTGCGCGGGCGCGCCCGGCACCGGCGGGTCCGGCAGGAACTCCACGTCCGGCGCGGCGCCCGGGTCGAGGGGGCGGATCGCGCGGGTGTACGGGTGCTGCGCGGGCACGTGCTGGACGGTGATGCTCACGGGGGAGGGCCTCCTGACCTTGGGGGATGCGATGCCGCGCGGGCGGCGTGTCCCCGTCCCGGGTCGGGGGTCGCGGAATCTAGTCTGTCAGGGCAGGATCGGAGAATCGGAGCAGCGGCATCCTGTCCGTTCCGGCGCGCCGCCGCGTCGAGGAGCGCCGCCGCAGGTGAAGGGGATCGTGGACGTGGACTCGCAGCCGCAGGGGCGTGTGCTGTACGTGACCGTGGGCGCGCCGGAGCACGGCGTGGTGCGCCATGGCCGGCAGATCGCCGCCGCCCTCCGGAGGGTGGGCGCCGAGGTGGAGCTGTTCAGGGCGGAGGACGTCGCGGCGTTCCGGGGCCTCGTGCCCCTGCTGGAGGAGGCGCGGGCGCTGGGCGCCGCCGTGCACCTGGACGTCACGGACGCACTGTTCGGCCCCACCGCGACCGCCGCCGCGGACCTGCTCGTCGACGTCCTGCCCGCGGGCACCACGCTCACCCTGCACGACATCCCGCAGCCCGCCGAGGGCGACGGCCGCTACCGCCGCCGCGGCGAGGCGTACGCGCGGCTCGCCCAGGCGGTGGCCGGCGTCGTGGTCTCCTCCCAGCACGAACGGGCGCTGCTGGCGGACCTCGTGGACGTGGCCGCGGACGTGGTCCCGCTGCCCGTGGAGGACCGCCGGGCCGCGGCCGCCCATGCCGAACCGGTGGTGCCGGAGAACATGGCCGGCCTCGACCAGGACCTCGTGCTCTTCGGCTTCGTCTACCCGGGCAAGGGGCACGCCCTCGCCCTGGAGGCCCTCACCGAGCTGCACCGCCAGTGGGGCCCGGACTCCGGGGCGCCGCGCCGGCTGACGGCGCTCGGACCCGTCAGCATCGGGCATGACGGCCTCGTGGCGGAGCTGACCCGCGACGCCGAGGCGCGCGGCCTGGAGTTCCGCGTCACCGGGTTCGTGCCGGACGAGTTCGCGGACGCGGCCCTGCTCTCGGCGGGCATCCCGTTCGCGGCGCACCGCAACGTGTCCGCGTCCGGGTCCCTGGCGGCGTGGACCTCGGTGGGGCGGCGGCCCATCGCCTCCGCCGGCCGCTACACGGAGGAGATGGAGCGCCTGCGCCCGGGCACCCTGCGGCTCGTGCACCCGAACGGGTCGCCGGCCTTCGCGATGGCCGAGGCGATCGCCGAGGCGGTCGAGGACCCCGAGCGCACGTGGCTCGACCCCGCCGTGGACCTCTCGCCCGGGGCCGAGGACTGCGCGCGGATGCTCTTCGACGTGCTCCGCCGCGTGCACAGGTGGACGTGAGCGCCGCCGTCTCCGTGGTGGTGCCCTACTACCGGGCCCAGGCGGACCTCGACCGGCTCATGGCCGCGCTCGCGGCCCAGCGCGGCCCGACCGGCGGGCTGCAGCTCGTGGTGGCCGACGACGGCTCGCCCGTCCCGCCCCGGGTGGACCCGGGCCTGCCGTTCGACGTGGTGACCGTGCGCCAGCAGGACCGCGGGTTCCGCGCCTCGGCGGCCCGGGCGCTCGGGGCGGAGGCGGCCGACGGCGACGTGCTCGCCTTCCTCGACGGGGACATGCTCCCCGAGCCGGGGTACCTCGCCGCGGCCGTGGCGGCGGTGGCCGAGGCGCCCCGGGACGCCGCGGTGGTGGGCCGGCGGCGGCACCTGGCCGAGGCCTGGCTGGAGCGGGCCTGG
Source organism: Micrococcus sp. R8502A1 (assembly GCF_006704135.1). Classification (NCBI taxonomy): domain Bacteria; kingdom Bacillati; phylum Actinomycetota; class Actinomycetes; order Micrococcales; family Micrococcaceae; genus Micrococcus; species Micrococcus sp. R8502A1. Next base: position 10,698 of record NZ_VIGS01000009.1, on the reverse strand, counting down.
GCGGAGGGCTGGCGACCCGGGGACGAGGTGCCCGCGGACGCCCGCCTGGCCGAGCCGGCCTGGCTGCGCGAGGGGTACCGCGCCACGGACGACCTGCGCCGCGCCGACTCCACCGGCTACCGGTACGTCATCTCGGCCGTGCTCACGGTGGCGCGCGAGGTCTACGAGGACGCCGGCGGCTTCGACCCCGCCTTCGTGGGCTACGGCGGGGAGGACTGGGAGCTGGCGCACCGGCTGTGGCGCGTGGGGGCGGCCCTGCGCCACGCGCCGGACGCGGTGGCGTGGCAGGCCGGCGCCGACTTCGGCGGACGCGGCGACGCCGCCGAGGCCGACCGGGTGAAGGCCCGCGAGGCGCTCGTGCTGGCCTCCCGCATCCCCGCGACGACGGCCCGCGGCCACGGCCTGTCCCTGGCCGGCCCGCTGCGGGTCGAGGCGCGCGTGCGGGTGCCGGAGGGCACGGACGGCGCGGCGGCGGCCGTGGTGGCGGTGGACGCCGTGCTGTGCGCGGCACCGGGGGCGCGGGTCGGCGTCGTGGGCGGCCTCGACGAGGCGGCGGCGCGGGCGCTCGGCGACCCCCGCGTGCGGCTGCTGGGCGAGCCCAACGGCGGCGCGGCGGCGGCCGAGGACCTGCCGCCGACGCCGGCGCGCGGCGACCTCGACGCCGTGCGGTCGGTGCCGGACTGGTCCGTGGACGTGCGCGTGCCGCTGCGGCCCGCCGCGGCCGGAGCCCGGCCGGACGCGGACGCCGTCGCCGCGTGGCTGCTGCGCCTGGAACGGGCCGGCGTCGAGCGCGTGGCGGTGCTGGGCGAGCCGGGCGAGCGGGCCGAGCGCGCCGTGCTCGCCGTGCTGACGTGCGCGCGGGCGCGGTGGCGGCGCCGGCGGGGCGGGACGGCGCGGGTGTGGCGGGTGCCCGCCTCCCGGCTGGGTTGGGCGCCCGTGGCCGCCGTGCCGGACCTCGAGGCGTGGTGGGGCGGCTGGGGCTGAGCGGGCCGGTGTCCGTGGGGCGGGGCTGGCACAATCGCGGGCAGGACGGAGCACGGGAGGGCCGATGAGCGAGCTGGACGAGCTGGACTTCGCGGCGCTCGCCGCGTTCCTGGCCTGGTGGTTCGGGACGGCGGGCGTCGGCTGGATCCGGCGCGTGGACGGCTGAGGAGAGAGGACGCACGGATGCAGTGGGATGAGGGACGACGCCGGCACTACGGGCACTTCTACGGGCTCGAGGACCTGCCCGAGGGCGACCTGCTGCTGGTGTGGGGCAACTGCCAGGGCGAGTCGTATCGGCGGCTCCTCGGCGGGGAGCCCGGCACACCGCTGCACGGGGCGGACCTGGTGAGCGTCCGCGTGCCGCCCGCCTTCGAGGTCCAGCCGGACGAGGTCGAGCACCTGGAGCGGCTGCTGCCCCGCGTGAAGGCGCTCGTCACCCAGCCGATCCCGCACGACTACCGGGGCATGCCCATCGGCACGGACCAGCTCGTGGCCCGGCTGCCCGAGGACGCCGCCGTGGTGCGGATCCCCGTGGTGTACGACGTCTCGCGCTTCCCCTGGCAGGTCACCCTCCGCAACTGGAAGTTCGCGCCCGGGGCGGCCGAGCGGCCGGGGGAGGACCCGCCCGTCGTGCCGTACCACGATCTGCGCGTGCTGGCTGAGGCGGCGACGGGCCGTCGTCGGGAGGTGGCGCCGGTGGCGATCCGCGAGGCCGCGGCCGCGTCCGTGCAGGCGCTGCGGGCGCGGGAGGAGGCGAAGGGGACGCTGTCCATGGCGGACCTCGTGGCGGCGGAGCGGGGCGTCGGCTTCTACACCGTGAACCACCCGACCAACACGCTGCTGACCCGCGTGGCCGAGCGCGCGGCCGAGCACCTGCCGGGCGACGTCGCCGTCCAGCCCGTGCCCGCCTCCCGCGTGCTCCTCGGCGGGGTGCGCGCGCCCCTCGAGGCGGTCGTGGTGGAGGCCCTCGACCTCGACGCCGAGCCGACCGAGGACTGGACCGTGGCCGATCAGACCGTTCCGGCCGAGCAGCTGCGACAGACCCACCTGGACTGGTACGCGCAGAACCCGCAGGCCGTGGAGGTGGGGCTGCGCAAGTACGCCGAACAGCTGCGGCTGCTGGGCCTCGCGGGCTAGCGCCGGCCCCGGCCCCCAGTGGAGGATGGGCGGCACGTCCCGTCTGCCGCGGAGCACGTCTGCGGGGGCGGTCGTACCGTTTCCTTGACCCGCCACCCCACGGAGGACCACGTGACCGAGCAGTACGACATCCTGATCGTCGGCGGCGGCAACGCCGGCGTGTCCTTGGCCGCCGCACTGCGGCGGAAGCGGCAGGGTCGGGTCGCCATCGCCGACGGCCAACAGCTGCACCGCTACCGGCCGATGCTGAACTACGCGGCGGGCGGGCAGGCGGACATGGCCCGGTTCGAACGGCCGATGCGGGCCGTCATCCCGGACGGGGTCGAATGGATCCCGGACCACGTCGTGGCCGTGGACGCCGAGGAACGGACCGCGGTGACGAGCACCGGGCTGACCGTGGGCTTCCGCCACCTGGTGCTCTGCCCGGGGCTGACCCCGTGGTGGGGTGCGATCGACGGGCTGCGTGAGGCCTACGCCGCCGGATGGGCGGCGAGTGCGCACGTGCCCGAGCACGTGGACGCCGCCCGGGCGCTGCTGTCGCGTGTGGCCGCGGGGGACCGTGTGGTGGCGAATGTGCCGGCTGAGCCCTCCTCGTGCGGCGGCACCGTGCTCAAGGCGCTGTTCCTGGCCTGCGCGGCGTGGGAGCGCACGGGGATCCTGCCGGACGTGGATGTCCACCTGGTGACCCCCTACGGCCGGATCCTGGACCGGCAGACCATCGACCCCGCTCTGGCCGAGGCCATGGCGACGTACGGCATCCATGTGCACGCCGGCGCAGAGGTGAACGCCGTGGACCACGAGGCCCGCGAGGTGGTGCTCAACACCGGTGAGCGGATCACCGACGTCGCGGCCGCGTACATCACGCCCGTGGTGCGGGCCCCGGAGTTCATCGCCGAGGCAGGCCTGGCGGACGACGGCGAGGCTGGCCTGGCGGCCGTGGATCCCGCGACCCTGCGGCATCCCGTGCACCCGCACGTGTGGGCGCTGGGCGACGCCGCCGCCCTGGGCACACGGCCCTCCGGCGGTGCCCTGCGCCGGCAGGTCAAGATCCTGGCCCAGAACATCCAGGCCGCGGACGCGGGGAAGCCGCTCCAGAAGTACGACGGCTACACCGTGATCCCCGTGATGGTCAGCCGGGACGAGCTGGTCCTGGACGAGCACGTCCGCGACGGCTCCGAGGACCGGTCGATCCCCGGCGTGGACCTGACGAAGCCGCGGAAGAGCACGGCGGCCTTCGACCGCTTCGGCCAGCCCCGGATCTACTGGCACCGACTGCTCAAGGGCAAGGTCTGAGCCCAGCGTTCTCGCTGCCGCGACACGTGCGGCGGACGTGCTGTCCCTCGCGGGGCGCCCCCGCCCGATCCGGATGACGGCGCCGGCCCGCCGAGCGTTTTCGTTCGGGAAACGGCGGCGTGTCGCATTGCTGTCGTTCGGGAAGCGGCGCCCTGCCGACGAGGTCGGCCTCAGTCGTCGCGGCCCCGCACCGGGCGCTCCTCGAGCGTGGTCTGCACGACCCGCCCGCGCTCCCAGCTGTTCGCGCCCGGCACCACGTCCGGGACCGGGATGTCCGCGCGGTTGCGCCGCTTGGCCGCGGTGTCCACGCCCACGCGCTCGTCGCGGGCGCGCAGGAGGGCCTCGTCCACCTGGCCGTCGCCGGTGAGGCCCATCATCAGCTGGGGGATGCCGTACGGGAAGTCGTCCCGGTCGTACTGCCAGGTGTGGAACGTCTTCCCATAGGTGTGGATGAGGTCTTCGAAGTAACTGTGTTCGGCCAGCTCGGGCACCCCGGGGGCGGTGAGGGCGCCGGAGCTCACCTCGTAGTGGTGGCTGTGCCACAGGCGCCGCTCCTCGTCGGGGAGGCTGCGGAACCGCTCCTCGCTGATGATGTACTCGATGCCGATCAGCCGTGCGTCCGGCGCGTTGCGGTCGAAGATCACGCACTGGTGCAGGTCGTGGCGCAGGTGGATGCAGAAGTGGCTGGCTTCGACCTGTCGGCCGAGGTCGTCGGCGTAGAAGTGCAGTCCGTTGAGATAGGTGCTCATCGCGCCCATGGGGTACTTCGGCTGGACCAGGCCGGATGCCGCGTCCAGGAGGCGGTGCTTGAGCGGGTGGCCCTTCCCCACGGCGCCCATGAGGGCGATCTTGCGGGCTGCGGTGACAGCGGCCGCGGTGCCCAGTCCGGCGGCGAATCCGAGGGCGGTGGAGGACAGGCGATGGGTGCTCATGGCCCCACGCTAGGAGTGCGGGGCGGACTCGGCCAGGGTGGTGGAGCTGCCGGGTCTGCTCAGGAGGCGGGGACGGCGGATCGTCTGCGCATCTGACCCTTCTGAGTGGGCGCGTGGTCGCCAGAAGGGCCAGAGATGCAGAAGATTCCGGGCGGCCGGCGGGCACGACGTCGGTCCATACGGCACACGACAATGCGCAAAATGTCTTTGCGCTAATCACCTATGGACTAAGGCTCACCCCTCTTGTGCTCTTCGCGGGCCGGAGTAATCTCGATTCCAGCAGCGCCGCCCCATCCCGGGGCGGGCCCGAACCGGGAGGATCACGCCATGACCACCGCCGTCCGCACCTGCGCCGCCAGCGCCTGCGCCTTCAACGCCGAGACGTCCTGCAACGCCCTGGCTATCACCGTCGCCGGCTCCGACCGCACGCCCGGCTGCGGCACCTTCGTCCAGCTGGATGTCCGCCGCCCGGTGACCGAGAGCACCTCGACCGTCGGTGCGTGCCACCGCCTCGAGTGCACGTACAACGCCGACCTCGCCTGCACCGCCGAGGGCATCGAGGTCACGGACGTGGCCACCTGCGCCACCTACACGATCGACTGACGCCGCCCTCAGGGGTGGGCGACTCGCGCCGGGATCGCGTCCAGCAGTCGCCGCCAGGCGTGCCGCGGGCTGTGGTCGAGCCGGCCTGCACCGGGCAGGGCCACGTGCACCGCGGTGCTCTCGCCGTCGCGGACGCGGAGCAGGGTCACCCCGGCTTCGTCCGCGTCGAGGGCGTGGGCGGGGGACTCGGGCAGGGGTGCGGTGTCGACCTGCAACGGGGTGCTCTCGCCCGGCAGCAGGCCCAGGGCGACGGCGTCGGCCAGGTCTGCGAGCACCTCGGGGGCGGTGCCCAGCACGTCGTCCGCAAGGTCTGCGAGCTCGGTCTGGTCGATGAGCCCGCGCGACGTGAGCGGCAGGGTGTGGCGGCAGAACACGGCGACGCCGTCGACGTCGTGCAACAGGATCCGCTGGGTCTCGACGACGCCCACGCGCACCCGCGGGCCGACGTCGGCCACGAGGTCCGCGACGCGACCGCGCAGCCCCAGCTCCGCGACCTCGGCCGAGTCCCGGCACCAGCGCAGGGTGCCGAGCAGATGCACGGATGCCAGGCGGGTGGGGAGCGTGAGGTCCAGGGCGTCCCGCAGGACGTCCACGCGCACGTCCAGCGGCGCGGGCGTGTGGAACGCGCCGAGCGAACCGAGGAGGTTGGGGACGTAGGCGACCACGAGGCGGCCGTCCGCGCTCACGCCGTGGACGGCCGTCGTGAGCGTCTCGCCGGCGCGGAAGGCCGTGACCTCGACGGAGCCCTCGCCACGGAGCAGCCGCTGGGCCAGCAGCAGACGACGGGGCGCCACGGGCGGCAGCGGATGGGCGGGGTGCGTGGAGGCGTGGGCCATGGGAGTCCTTCCGGCGGGGGTCCGAGAACCAGTAAGGCACACCTCAGTGAGATACGCAAGGCGAGTGTTGTGTATTTATCGGGTGCGGGGCGGTGGGGGTGTGTGGTGCTGGGCTACGGTGACGGGACTCACATGCCGTCGTCGAGGGAGCCAGCCGATCATGACCTTCCGCCCCACGCGACTCAACTTGAAGGGGGCGGCTCAGTGGGTGCGCCGGACGTGCGAACTCCTGATGCTTTCGTTCGGGAAACGGCGCTCCCCAGCGCACTGTTGTTCAGAGAACGGCGCTGAGGACCGGGTCGCGTGGACGCGGTCGCGAGCCCCAGGCCCCCAGCATGTACTCCAGCTGCCGGGGCTCTCGCTCGACGATGCCCAGGTTGAACCCGTCGCAGGGCAGCGCGGTCACTGATCCTGGCCCGTAGGTTCCGCTGCAAGGACACCGATGATGGTCGCGTCTCTGATGTGCCGGATGTCGTCGCCGTCCGTCGATGACTCGGTGATCCAGGTCTTGTGCGCTTGGGAGATGGCGTCGGCGTAGTTGCGGGCCTGGCGAGCGTTGGCGCGGGACTCCGGCGGCAGTGCGGCGTGTCCCTGCGCGACGGCGGACCGGAGCACGGTCTCGTCAAACGACCAGGTCCGACGCAGGGTGCGCACCACGATCTCCGCGATGTCGTCGGGGCTGTAGTCCGGGAACTCGATATTGTGCGGTACTCGGGATGCCAACCCCGGGTTGAGGGAGAGGAACTGCGCCATGCGGTCGGTGTACCCCGCGAAGATCGCGATGAAGGAATGACGATCGTCCTCCAGGCGTGTTATGAGGGTCTCCACGGCGACTTTGCCGAAGTCGTTCGAGCTGTCCGGCATGTCCAGCTGATAGGCCTCATCCACGAACAGCACACCACCGCGTGCCTCGTCCAGAAGGAGACCGGTGCGTTCTTCGGTGTGACCGATGTAGCGGCCGACCATTCGCTCCCGACTGGCTTCGACCACCTGGGGAGTAGACAGGATGCCGAGGCGATGGAAGAGCTTCCCGACCAGGCGGGCGACGGTCGTCTTGCCGGTTCCCGGGCTGCCGGCGAACACCATGTGATACGTGGGGCGCGGCAGGTCGACGCCGGCGTCGCGCAAGCGCTCGTCCGCCTCTGCTTGGGCCACCAGCCCGCGCACCCAGGCCTTGACGGTCTCGAGCCCAACCATCTCGTCCAGCTCCACCAGTAGGTGGTCGACGCCGGTGTCGTCTTCCGTAGATCGGCCCAGCAGAGCATGAAGGTCCGCTGGGTCGACTTGGGTGAGCCGTTCGTCTTCGACCCCCACCATGTCCTCGGCCGCTCCCGACTCGGCCATGACGCGATGGGCCATGTGCCGGACGAGTCTGTCGTTGAGATTACGGACCCAGCGGCCGTTGCTGCGATCCCCCGAGGACCGGTGCGCCTCCGCCACGGTGCGCCGGTAGGCGTCGGGATCCACGGTGAAGCCGTCGTCCGCCAGGGCGGCGAGGCCCATCTGGACGAGCTCGGCTGTGCTGTAGTCCTCGAAGTCGAAGCGCAAGGGCACACGCGAGCGCAGCCCCGGGTTGGCCTTGAAGAATGCGTGCATCTGCTCCGGATAGCCCGCGAGGATCACCATGAACTCGTCTCGGTGGTTCTCCATGAAGGCCAGCAGGGTTGCGATCGCCTCACGGCCAAAGTCCTGGGGCCCTCCTTCCGCGAGTGTGTAGGCCTCGTCGATGAAGAGGATGCCGCCCAAAGCGGACTCCAGGATCCTCCGGGTCTTCGGTCCAGTGCCGCCGATGTGCTCAGAGACCAGGTCCTCACGGGTGACCTCGACGAAGACGTCCGAGGACAGCACACCTGCCTGATGTAGTGCGCGGCCCAGCAGCCGGGCCACCGTGGTCTTGCCGGTGCCGGGGTTGCCGAGGAACTGGCTGTGCAGGGTCTGCCGCCGGACGGCGAAGCCGCGCTGTCGGCGTGCCTCGGCGAACCGGACCTCCGCGATGAACGTCTGCACCTGGTTCTTGACGTCGGCCAGCCCGGTGAGGGCGCTCAGCTGAGCCATGGGGTCGCAGTTAGTGTCCGCCAGATCTGCCCCGTCGTGGCCACGCCCGGCGGAGGGTTCCCTGTCACCTGTGCTGTTCTCGCCTGGGTGCTCGACCAGGGTGGCATCCGCCGTGGCTGTCTGTGAGGGCTCCTCCGCCGTGGCGATGGCATCTTCGGGAATGCTGTGCAACGCCGTGTCGGTGGTGATGAGGTGAAGCGCGTGGGGTGCTGAGCTCACGTGGGCGATCTGAAGGGAGCCGGCGACGAACACCTCGCACGGTTCCTCGACGCACAGATCCGCGATGGTGCCGCGGCCGCCTTCCTCGACGGCGAGGGCGCGCAGGTGCGGGGTGGTCGGGGGGATACGGAGGGTGCCGAGGCTCAGGGCTTCACCGGATCCCAAGACATAGAGCTGGTTCGCCGTGCAATCGGTCAGGGTGGCGCGTGCGGAGGACTCAAGACGAACGATGCCGAAGGTGGAGTCCTCGGCCACGATCACGCCGCCCTGCGTGCCCAGCACGTCGGCAAGGTAGGACGTGGGTTCGGAGACGACCCGCACCTCGTTGAGTGTGAGCCGCCCACCGGAGGAGCACAGTGGAGAGAATACTTCCGCTTTGGTGGGGTCCACCAGGACACCAGTGAGCGTGGCGTTGCCGCCGGCGTGCACATTCACGGCGTTCCCGGTAGACGGTGTCACAAGTAGCATGTTCTCGAGGCGGACGTTGGCACCGTTCGGGATGCCGACAGCGCCGTGGAGGCGGATGCGGTCAGCGCGCCCCGTGCCGCGGATGTGGCAGTTCAGCATGATCGCAGGATCAGGGAGGTGGAAGTCCCCCTCCTCGAGCACCAGCGTGTCACCGGGGCGGAGCTGGTCCTGGACGGTTGTGAAGTCTGCGCCCTGGGCGGCCGTCCACATCACCGCCCGGGGCTTGGCTTCCTCCTGGCGGCGGGCCTCCGCCTGAGCTTCAGCGGCCGCCTGGCGTGCGGCTTCGCCTGTGGCAGCAGCCTCAGCAGCCGCTTCCTCGGCACGACGGCGGGCTGCCGCCTCCTCGCGCTGTCGACGTTCCGCGACCTCCTGTTCCGCCTTCTGCCGATCGATGTCGGTCACGCGCACAGTGTCCGGCGGTATCTGGACGTGCGACCCGCCTGAGGTCATCACGTGCACGTCGACATCGCTTGACGTGGAGACCTCGGCGACATCTAGAGCGCTGTCCTCGAGGGACAGCTCGAGGTACGTGATATCGGTGGTGAGCCGCTCGGCCTTCAGCACACTGAAGGCGGTCAAGACGAGCCCGCGCATGCCTTCTGCCGGGGCCAGGCACAGGGTGCCGCGGGCGTGGACCTTGCTGGCAGCGGAGAGATGGAAGGCCCCGTGGGTGGAATCAACGGTGGTCACTGTTGAAGCCACGGCGTTGACGGTGCCGGTGGTGGAGTCTTCGAAGGTCGCGGTGCCCTGTCCCTCCACGTAGAGGGCACAGCCCCCGGGACCCTGGTCGAGGGTCGAACGACGCACCGTCACCGCGCCACCCTCCGAGTACACGGCGGGAAACTGGCCGGTGGGCTCAGGCTGGATGGCGGTGTAGAGGAAGACGGCGGAGGCTGTGGGGCCGTGCAGACGTACGGCGTTGTGGAAGTGCGGCGCCTGCAGCGTCAGATTCTCTACGGAGATTTGGCCGTGCACATCCAGCTGGGTCACGAGGATGACGTCCTCGGGGCGAGATCCGGCCCCGATGATCCGTAGGTTTCCGACCGGAATGCTCTCGAACTCCGCGTAGGTTCCGGGGGTGAGCGCGATCGTCGCTCCGGGGGAGGCCTTGTCCAGCGCCTGCTGGAAGGTGAGACCGAAGAGTCCGTCATGGACGCGCAGAATGGACACCGGCACTCCTCGGATCTCAGGCGATGGATTCTCGGCTCAGCATAGCCGCTGGCTGGGCTGTGAAACCGGTATCAGTAGGGGAACCCGCGCAGCTGCAGGGCGGGGGGTTCTCTCCATCAGTGACCCCGGGTCTCAGCGTCCCGCCCGCCAGATCTTCGCCATCTTCTCTGCCGCAGCCGGGTCCACCGCGGTTCCCAGCAGTTGTCCTTGCACGGTGGGGGCGAGTCGTCGTTCGCGGTGGAAGAGTTCGGAGTGGTTGATATCGGGCACCCCGCGGTTCCACAAGTGAAGTTTGGACTCGTAGGTGAAGCTTCCCCTCGTCGATGCGAGCCGTTGCGGATCGGTAACCCAGGCGTACTTGGATGAGTCGTTCAATTGATGGTCGACGGCACGTGTGACGGCGGCTGCGACCCAGTCGGCGAACTGCACGTTGGAGCTCAGCGAGCTGTCCACGTGCATGGGCGGTTCCACGATGCATCGCATCTCTGGGAAGTCGCCGGCTCGGCTGAAGATGTGCGCGTACATCGATGCGACGCGCTCCACCCGCGTCTTCTCGTTGATCTGGTCGATGATCACCATCAGGTTCTGACCGTGGAGGTGAGCGTGGCGGGCCAGACGGTTCAGAGTCTCTCGCATGGCGTCGGCTTCGCGTTTCTCGACGTCGAGGCCGATCTGCTTGGGCGTCCCACGCTGCTTCTCGTCGGCGTAGTAGAACAGCTTGCCGCCGTGGTCGACGACGACGGACCGCACGAGCGCATCGAACACGCGGAGCTGCTGCGGAAAGCGCGCGGGGGTATCCGGCCGGAACAGATGGGCGTGTCAGATGGTCTGTGTAAGCCGTACCGAGAGGAACGGTAAGAATCATGACCATGACCGACGAGAAGAACCCAGGCGAGCCCTCGGGCCAGGACCTGGTCGAGCAGCTGAAAGCCTCAGGGCAGCTTGATGCCCTGTTCGCGCAGATCGACGCGGGCGGCGTCGAGCTCACCGGTGACGGCGGG
>NZ_VIGS01000099.1:0-2068 GCF_006704135.1 Micrococcus sp. R8502A1 | reverse complement strand
CGGCTCGTCGAAGGTCAGGCCGTCACGAACTGGAAGCAGGCCCTCGCCCAGCTCGCCGCGGCCTACCCCGACCGGATCAACCCCTACCTGTGACCACCCCGCTTACACAGACAAGTTGACACGCCCGCTGAGAGCGACTATCTGGGCGGGGACGCCGGCGACGTGAAGATCCCCGTGCACCTGTTCAACGGCCGCCCCCCATCCGACCCGGACACCTTCTCCAGCACCCCGGGCAACCGGATCCGCCTGCGCTTGATCAACGCGGCCGGAGACACCGCCTACCGGGTCGGGATCCCCGGCCAGGAACTGACCATCACCCACACCGACGGGTTCCCGGTCCAGCCCCGCCAGGCCGATGCCGTCGTCCTGGGGATGGGCGAACGCCTGGACGTGCTGATCACCCTCGGCGACCAGGCGGTGCCCGTACTGGCCCTGCCCGAGGGCAAGACCGGCCACGCCTACGGCATCATCGCAGCCGGTCCAAAGACCACGCTCTCCGGTCGGCTCCCGCAGACCCTGGGCGGAACCGTGCTCGATGGCAGCCGACTGAAGGCACACGAATCCGTCCTGCTCCCACCCAAGGACCCGACCAGGACCCACGAGGTACGCCTCACCGGATCGATGATGGAGTACGACTGGGGCATCAACGGGCGACGCTTCGACCCGGCCAACCCCTTCGAGGGCGCCTTCGAACTCCGGTTGGACGAACGCGTGCGGGTCACGATGACCAACGACACCGACATGTGGCACCCCATGCACCTGCACGGCCACACCTTCCAGCTGGCCGACCATGGCGCCCGCAAGGACACGGTCATCATCAAACCCCGGCAAACCATCGTCTTCGACTTCGAGGCGGACAACCCGGGTCAGTGGCTGACCCACTGCCACAACGCCTACCACGCCGAGGCCGGGATGATGGGCGTCTTCTCCTACATCCACTGACCCTCCCGCCCGGCCCACACCCCTCCATCCACGGGGGCATCGCACGGTGGCCGCCCAGGAAAGAACATGCCTTTATCGCTCACCCCCACCCACCGTGCCCAGCCCGCCCGAGACCTCTGGCCCGGCACCCCCGTCCTGACCCGTAGGAGGAAATGAATGGGCGAGTACTTCGCTCAGACGGTCCAATCCGGCGCTCTGCTGCTGGCCATCCCCCTGGCCGCCATCGCCGGAATCGTCTCCTTCCTCTCGCCGTGCATCCTGCCGCTCGTGCCCGAATATCTGGGCTACGTCTCCGGACTGTCCGACCCCACCCGCCCGGACAACCGCCGCCGGGTGATGACCGGAGTGGGCCTGTTCATCCTCGGCTTCGCCGCCGTCTTCACCCTCTACGGGGCCGCCTTCGGTCTGATCGGCGGCTGGTTGCTGCGCTGGCAGGACCTGCTGATCCGCATCCTCGGCGTCCTCGTCATCCTCATGGGACTGGCGTTGATGGGCATGCTCACCTTCCTGCAACGGACCACGACCCCCTCCTTCACCCCCCGGACCGGCCTGGCCGGAGCCCCACTGCTGGGCCTGGGCTTCGGCCTGGGCTGGACACCCTGCATGGGACCGACACTCAGCGCCGTGCTGGCCCTGAGCACCACCACCGGAGGGGCATGGCGCGGGGCCCTGCTCGGCTTCGTCTACTGCCTGGGACTGGGCATACCCTTCGTGCTCGTCGCCAGAGGCCTGGGCTGGGTCAGCACCGCACTGGGCTTCGTGCGCCGCCACATGCGCGCCTTCAATATCGCCGGCGGCACCCTGCTCGTGCTGGTCGGCGTCCTGATGGCCACCGGAATCTGGACGGCGTGGATCTACCAACTCCAGAACCTCGCCGGAACCTTCACCACCCCCGTCTAAGAGACTCCCCCCCAACCTGGCCCAGACCCAGACCCTGCACACCGGCCGTGGAATCACTAGGGTCTGCCGCCACCGCATACGACGGCGCCCGCCCCTAGGTGTTGTGGGTCATGAGGTTCTTGGCACGAGGCCCGGGCTGAGATGAGACGAGCGGGCCCCGCCCGGCAGGATGGAAGTTCCTCAACAACCCATCCGCTGGAAAGAGCCCGCTCATGACCCACGCTAA
>NZ_VIGS01000098.1:0-2263 GCF_006704135.1 Micrococcus sp. R8502A1 | reverse complement strand
TTTCTGAATCGTGAGCTCGGCAAGAAGTATGTGACCCCGTATTGGCGGCGGGGCTTTGTGTATAGGAAACTGCCCCCCCCCGGACCCCACCAGCCGATGGACTCGTGCCACCCCCGCCTTCGGCGGGTGCGCACCGGGGTCTACGCTCTCCCCATGGAGCACATCGACGAGACCGCCCTGCCCGCCCCCGAGGACCGCGTCGTGTCCGCGACCCGCCACGTCGACGCGCCGGCCGGCGTCGTCTTCGAGCTGATCGCGGACCCCTCCCGCCAGCCCGAGTGGGACGGCAACGACAACCTGGCTGAAGCCGCCCCCGGACAGCGGGTGACCGCCGTCGGGAACGTGTTCGTCATGACCCTGCAGAAGGGCGTGGACCGCGCGAACCACGTGGTCGAGTTCGAGGAGGGCCGCCGCATCGCCTGGAAGCCCTCCGAGGTCGGCGGGGAGCCGTTCGGCCAGCTGTGGCGGTGGGAGGTCGACGGCGACGACGAGGGCGGCTGCCGCGTCACCCACACCTACGACTGGACCGCCCTCACCGACCCGAAGCGCATCCAGAAGGCGCTGCGGACCGGCGAAGAGCAGCTCCGCGCGTCGATCGACCGGCTCGCGGACCTCGCTGAGCGCCAGGGCTGAGCCGGCCGCGCGCCCGGCCGAGGGGAATCTTTTGCGGCTCTGACCCTTCTGGCGGTCGAACGAGCAGCCAGAAGGGTCAGATCCGCAGGAGATCCGGCCCGGGCGGTGCCGGCGTGGACGGCCACGTCGCGCGCCGCTTCACGGCAGCGCCAGCCGGAACACCTTCTTCCACGCGGAGCCCACCTGCCGCAGCAGCGGGCCGGTCGTGTACGGCAGGCCGTAGCGGGCGCAGATCTCGCGGACCCTGGGCGCCACCTCGGCGTACCGGCTGGACGGCAGGTCCGGGAACAGGTGGTGCTCCACCTGGTGGGAGAGGTTGCCGGTCATGAAGTGCATCAGCTTCGAACCGGAGATGTTCGCGGAGCCGATCATCTGCCGCACGTACCAGTCGCCGCGGGTCTCGCCGTCCACCATCTCCTCGGAGAACGTCTCCGCACCCTCCGGAAAGTGCCCGCAGAAGATGACCGCGTGCGCCCAGATGTTGCGCAGGCCGTTGGCCAGCAGCGTGCCCGCGAGCGTGGCCTTGCCCGAGCCCGTCAGCACCTCGGCGACGGCCGGCGTGGCCACGTAGTCCTTGGCGAACTGCCGGGCCGCCTTGACGCCCACGGAGCGCAGATCCGTCATCAGCTCCTCGCGGGACTTCTCGCCGCTCTGCACGCGGTCCAGCTCGAGGTCGTAGAGGGCGATGCCCCACTCGAAGATCGGCGCCAGCCCCGCATTGATCACGGGGTTGAGCAGGTGGCGGGGCCGCCACGGCTCGGACTCGTCCATGCGCAGGACGTTGTAGCCCACGTCGCGGTCCTTGCCCACCACGTTGGTCCAGCGGTGGTGCAGGTCGTTGTGGGTGTTCTGCCACGCCCGCGACGGCGTCACGAAGTCCCACTCCCACGTGGTGGAGTGGATGTCCGGGTCGCGCATCCAGTCCCACTGGCCGTGGAGCACGTTGTGCCCGATCTCCATGTTCTCCACGATCTTCGCGACCGTGAGCATGGCTGTGCCCGCCACGAACGCGGCGGGGTGGCGTGCGTTGAGCAGGAGGGCGCGGCCGCCGAGCTCGAGCCGGCGCTGCCAGCGGATGACGCGGCGGATGTAGGCCGCATCGGAGGCGCCGCGGCGGGCGAGCACGTCGTCGCGGATCGCGTCCAGCTCACGGCCCAGCTCGGCCACCTGCGCGTCCGTCAGGTGGGCGGCGCCGGGCGGGCGCACCGCCGGGCTCCCGACGACGCCCGGCAGCCCCGGCGTCGTGGCGGCGGCGGTGGAGCGGGACGTGGCGGCACGGGACTCGGCGGTGTGGGGAGCCCAGCTCGTGGTGTCGGGGCGGTCCTGCGGCAGGACCCGGGCGGCGCGGCCGCGCACGGTGGTGCCGGGGATGGCCAGGGCCAGATCGTCCGGGGCGGTGGCGCCGGTGCGGTCGGGGGCGGTGGGGGTCTGGGGGGGGGGGGAACTTTCGGCGGGGTGGGACGGGGCGGTGGTGTTGGGGGAGGTTCTCCGCTGGCTCTTTTTAACATCCCCCAGCCCCCCCGACGGGGCTACACCTCCTATGCCGGCTTTTTCTTTAAAAAAAAAAAAAAAAGACAAAATAGCGCGAGGAGATGTAGATAAGATAGAGCATCACGTAAGTAGCAGAAAA
>NZ_VIGS01000097.1:0-2399 GCF_006704135.1 Micrococcus sp. R8502A1 | reverse complement strand
TGTTGGTGACGTGCCTACCTCCGATGCTGCCCCTTATGCGTTCGTCGGCGGCGTCGGAGGTGTATAAGAGACAGGGGTCGGGGATGGGGGTGTCGGGCGTTTCTCGGGGGCCTGGAAGCCTGCGCACAGCCCCGGTTCTGCGCCGGTGATTAGGGTACCGTGGGGCGCGTGGCTCAGTACTGTGGTGTGATCGGAGAGGCGCTCGTCGACGTCGTGGTCTCGGACACCGCGACCCCCCGCGTGCACGTCGGGGGCAGCCCCCTGAACGTGGCCGTGGGCCTGAGCCGGCTGGAGCGGCCCGTCCTGTTCGCCGGCCGCCTCGGCCGCGATGCGCACGGGGACATGATCGCCTCGCATCTGCGGGAGAACGGCGTGCGCTGCCTGCTCGAGCCGGATGCCGCCGCCACCTCCGTGGCCACCGCCCGCCTGGACCCCACGGGCGCCGCCAGCTACGAGTTCGAGCTGGACTGGACGCTGCCGCCCGCCGCCGCGCTCGCCCGGGACTTCGACGACGCCGCCGGCGGCCCGCTGCACCACATGCATGCCGGCTCCATCGCCACCATGCTCGCCCCCGGCGACGCCGAGGTGATGGCCCTGCTCGAGCGGATCTCGGCGGTCACGACCATCAGCTACGACCCCAACGTGCGGCCCACGATCGTGCCGGACCGGGCGTTCGCCCGCGCCCGCGCGGAGGAGTCCGTGCGGCTGGCGGACGTGGTGCACGCCTCGGACGAGGACATCGCGTGGCTGTACCCGGACCGCCCGCTGCGCGAGTCGCTGCAGGCGTGGCAGCGGATGGGCCCGGCGTTCGTGGTGATGACCCGCGGCGCCGAGGACATCGTGGCCGTCACCGCGCACGGCGTGGTGGAGCGCCCGATCGTGCCCGTGGACGTCGCGGACACCGTGGGCGCCGGCGACTCGTTCACCGCCGCCCTGCTCGCCGCCCTCGACGACCGCTCCCTGCTCGGCGCCGCGAACCGCGGCCGCCTGCACGCGATGGACCCGGCCGACGTCGAGTCGGTGCTGATCTACGCCTCCCGCGCGTCGGCGATCACGGCCTCCCGCCCGGGGGCGGACCCGCCCACGCGGGCCGAGCTGGCGGACTGATCCCACACCCCCCGTCCCCGCACGAATCTGTTGCGCATCTGACCCTTCCGGCGGGTGGGGACGCCCCCAGAAGGGTCAGAGACGCAGACGATCCCGGTCGCCTCAGAGCAGGCCCAGCCCTCGCACGGCGTCGCGCTCGGCCTCCAGCTCGGCGACGGTCGCGGCCAGCCGCCCGCCCTCACCCGGCAGCACGGACTCGTCCGGCTCCAGCCCCGGCACGATCCGCCACGCGGTGCCGCCGTCGGACGTCACGGGGAACGAGCTGATCAGCCCCTCCGGCACCCCGTAGGAGCCGTCCGAGACCACCGCGGCCGACGTCCGGCGCGGCGCACCGTCCGCGTCCACACCGGTGCCGAGGGTCCAGTCGCGCAGGTGATCGATCGCCGCGGACGCCGCCGACGCCGCCGAGCTCGCCCCGCGCACCTCGATGATCTCCGCGCCCCGCTTCGCCACGCGCGGCACGAACTCCTCGCCCGCCCACACCGGGTCCACCACCTCGAGCGCCGGCCGCCACGTCCCGTCCACCCGCACGCGGGCATGGGTGAGGTCCGGGAACTGGGTCGCGGAGTGGTTGCCCCAGATCGTCACGCCGGCCACGTCCGTCACCGCGACGCCGGCCCGCGCCGCCAGCTGCGCCACGGCCCGGTTGTGGTCCAGCCGGGTCAGCGCCGTGAAGCGCTCGGCCGGCACGTCCGGGGCGTGCGCGGCGGCGATCAGCGCGTTGGTGTTGGCCGGGTTCCCGACGACGAAGACCCGCACGTCCTGCGCCGCGTGGTCGTTGATCGCCCGGCCCTGCGGCCCGAAGATCCCGCCGTTCGCCTCGAGCAGGTCGCCGCGCTCCATGCCCTTCGTGCGCGGCCGCGCGCCGACGAGCAGCGCGTGCTGCACCCCGTCGAAGGCGCGGGCCGGGTCGTCCGTGACCTCCACGTCGGCCAGCAGCGGGAAGGCCGCGTCGGCGAGCTCCATGGCGGTGCCCTCCGCGGCGCCCAGGGCGGCCGGGATCTCGAGCAGGCGCAGCCGGACCGGGGTGTCCGGGCCGAGCATCCCGCCGGCGGCGATGCGGAAGAGCAGCGCGTAGCCGATGTTGCCGGCGGCGCCGGTGACGGTGACCGTGCGGGGCGTCGTCGACGCACGCTCCGGGGCGGTGTCCTGTGCGGTGGTCTGCTGCTGTCTCATATACACCTCTGTCGCCGCCGACGGTTGCGTAAACGGTGACGTCTGATGCCCCGAAGTGGTCGAACAAGACCAATCTGCTGGCGCGCCGGTACTGGGCAGCGTGCATACAGGTATTT
>NZ_VIGS01000096.1:0-2897 GCF_006704135.1 Micrococcus sp. R8502A1 | reverse complement strand
TAGCCGCACTACATGATAGTGTATTCTCTGTTATGTGTTGTTTTTTATAGTAGGATGCACCCACCGAACTACTCTCTTATGCGTTCGTCGCCAGCGTCAGATGTGTATAAGAGCCGGCCTCGCACCCCGGCACCCCCCGCCGCGGCCTCGTCAGCCGCGCCCCTCCGCCTGGCCGTGGTGGACATGTCCGGCACGTCCATCGTGGAGCACGGGCTCCAGGACACGGCGTTCGCCCGCACGTTGGACCAGCACGGCGTCCCGGCGGGCACGCCGGAGCACGACGACGCCGCTCGGCGGTTCCGCGCGCTCCGGCCCACCTCGCGCACGGCCGTGTTCCCCCGCGTGTTCGCCGACCGGGCGGTGGCCGCGGCGGCGACCCGCACGTTCGAGGCGGCCTTCGACGCGCTGCTGGCCGAGCACGGCGTCCAGGCCGTCCCGGGCGCGGAGGAGGCGCTCGTCCGCCTGCGCGCCCTCGGCCTCCACGTGTGCCTCTGCACCGGCTACGCCCGCCACACCCAGAACATGATCCTCGAGTCGCTGGGGTGGATGGGCCTGGCGGATCTGAGCCTCTCCCCGGACGACGCCGGCCGCGGCGTCCCCTACCCGGACATGATCCTCACCGCCCTGCTCGGTCTCGACCTCGACGACGTCCGCAGCGTCCTGGTGGTCGGGGACACCGCGGAGGACATGACGGCCGGGCGCCGCGCGGGGGCCGGACTCGTGGTCGGCGTGCGCACGGGTCGCGACGCGGACGACGTCCTGCTGGCGGCGGGCGCGGACCGGGTGGTGCCGGGCCTGGCCGACGTGCCGGACCTGGTGGTCCGCACCCGCTGAGCCGGCGCCGGTCCACCCGGCGCGGCCGCTCAGCGACGTCGCGGGGTGCGCACCCGGCGGGGCAGCAGGGCCAGCATCATGGCTTCGAGGGCCAGCTGCTCCGGCACGTTGGCGGCGATGCGCTCGCGGGCCGTGGTGACGGCGTCGATCCGGGCGAGCACCTCGGCCGAGTCGCCGGCGGTGCCGCGGGCGTACGCCTCGATCTCGTCCCGACGGTGCTCGTTGATGAGCTCGCCGTCGGCCCCCAGCTGCACGCGCAGCACGTCCCGGAACAGGCCCATGACGTCGATCATGGCCCGGTCCAGCGAGTCTCGGACGGCGCGGCGCCGCCGGCGGGTCTGGTCCTCCTCGAGCCGTTTGACGTGGTGGCGGAGCTTGGGCGGGACGGGCTCGCCGGGCTCGAGGCCCAGGGAGCGGCGCAGTGCCTCGAGCTCCTCGGCGTCCCGGGCTTCGGCGGCGGACTCGGCCTCGGCCTTGGACACCTCGGCCAACGTGGCGGCCAGGGCCATCGCGTCGGAGACGGCGGTGGCCTGGAGCGGCAGGGAGAGGATGCGCTCGCGGCGTTCGAGGGCCTCCGGGTCCCGCGCGAGGCGGCGGGCCATGCCCACGTGCGACTGGGAGATCCGGGCGGTGGTGAGCGCCGTCTCGCGGTCCAGCCCGTCGCGGCGGTGCAGCAGCTCCGCCACCTGCTCCACGGCGGGGATGCTCAGCGTGATCAGCCGGCAGCGGGAGCGGACGGTGGGGAGCACGTCCGCGGGGGACGGGGTGCACAGCATCCAGATCGTGCGGGCCGGCGGCTCCTCGATGGCCTTGAGGAGCACGTTCGTGGCGCGCTCCGTCATGCGGTCCGCGTCCTCCATGAGGAAGATCCGCCAGCGCCCGGTGGCGGGGGTGGACTGGCCGGCCTCCACGAGGGCGCGGACGTCCTCGATCCGATAGCTCACCGCCTCGGTGGCCAGCACGGTCACGTCCGGGTGGGTGCCGCCGAGGACGGTGCGGCACGCGTGGCACTCGCCGCAGCCGCGCGCCGCCGGGTCCGCGACCTCGCACTGCAGGGCCGCGGCGAACGCACGCGCCGCCGTCGACCGGCCGGAGCCGGGCGGGCCCGTGAACATCCAGGCGTGGGTGGGACGGTCCTCGGCCGCGGCGCGGCGCAGCTGGGCCACCGCGGCCTCCTGGCCCGCGAGGTCCGCGAACACGGCGGGGGCGGGGGCCGTCATCGGTCGGCCGCCTGGGCGGTGACGCGGGCCAGCGCGCGGGCGGTGAGCTCCTGCGGCGGCAGCGCGCCGTCGAGCACGAGGTACCGCTCGGGCGCGGCCGCCGCGCGCGCGAGGAAGGCGGCGCGCAGGGCCTCGTGCCGGTCCGCCGTCTCCCGCTCCATGCGGTCGGGGGTGCCCTCGCCCTCCGCCGCGCGCCGGTCACGCCGGTCCGCGGCGGTGGCCGCGTCCACGTCGATCAGCACCGTCAGATCGGGGACGAGGCCGTCCGTGGCCCACTCGTTCAGGGCGGCGATCCGCGCCTCGCCCAGCCCGCGCGCCGCGCCCTGGTAGGCCACGGACGAGTCCACATACCGGTCCGTGACGACGACGGCGCCCCGGGCCAGCGCGGGGCGCAGCGTGCGGACGGCGTGGGCGGACCGGGCCGCGGCGAACAGCAGCGCCTCGGTGCGGGGGTCCACGGGGGCGTGCCCGGGGTCCAGCAGCAGCTCCCGCAGCGTCTCGCCCAGGTCCGAGCCGCCGGGCTCGCGCGTGAGCACCACCTCGTGGCCCGCGGCGCGCAGGGCCTCGGTCAGGGCGCGGGCCTGGGTGGACTTGCCGGATCCGTCCGGTCCCTCGACGGCGACGAACAGGCCGCGATGCTCGGTCTGGGTGCTCACGCCTCGAGCCTAGACGCCGCCCCGGACGGGGAGGGAACCCGGCCGGGCCGACCGCCTAGATGTAAGAGGTCATGACGTTGTTGACTCGGGCCGGGGCCAACGAGGCCGGAGGAGCGTCTCCGCAGGAGGTATGAGGCCGATGGTAGTTGTAGTGGTTCACCCACACCGCCAGGGCCTCACGCCGAGC
>NZ_VIGS01000095.1:0-3160 GCF_006704135.1 Micrococcus sp. R8502A1 | reverse complement strand
CCGGTGTGTAGCTCCGTCTCTTGGGCTC
The DNA here is from genome assembly GCF_006704135.1 of Micrococcus sp. R8502A1. Classification (NCBI taxonomy): domain Bacteria; kingdom Bacillati; phylum Actinomycetota; class Actinomycetes; order Micrococcales; family Micrococcaceae; genus Micrococcus; species Micrococcus sp. R8502A1. The sequence goes on along the minus strand of NZ_VIGS01000095.1, from coordinate 3,132 downwards.
GTAGATGTGTATATGAGTCAGCCCCCCCGGAGCGCAGTTCGCGCCAGGGTCTTCCAGCCCCCGGTTCCTTCGGTCAACCACGCCTCCAGGACGCGGGAGGGCGTGCCTGAGTTCCCGGCCAGGGCGCGCGCGATGCGGAGGTCTCGCAGTCGGTCCAGTTCTCCAGCCATCGCCTCCAGCGCCACCGCCGGGGTGGCTGGGTGGCGAGCGACTGCTTCGCGTACACCCTGATCCTCATACGCGGTTAGCGCATCCAGCGTCCTGGGGGGGGCTGCGGAGGATTGGCGGCTCCACCTGACATACTCCGAACATGGAAGGGAGAAGGCATGTCACGGACTGACCACCTCAGGAAAGAAATCACGAGTCTGGAAACAAAGGTTTCCCGGCTCCAGAAAGACCAGACGAAGGCGCAGAAAACCGTGGACGACGCGGCAGCGGCGGCCCGCAAGAAGAGAGACGAAGCCGGACGCACCAGGAGCGACTCGACCCGTCGCATGGCACTGTCCACCGCCGAGCGCAAGGAGAAGGAGGCGACCACCGCAAGCGCCAAGGTGGCGGATCTGTCTCGCAAGATCGCGGACGCGAACAAGTCGATTGCCTCTAAGCGTACTTCGCTTCGTAGTGCCGAGGAAACCGAGCAACGAGAACGCGATCGTGCAGAAGATCGTCGGCGTCAGAAGGAGCGGAGTGAGCAGCGCGCTCGGGACCGCGAGGATGATCGCCGTCGACAGAAGGAGAAGGACCACGCTCGCGAGGTCGCGCGTCTGAGTAGCTCCACCAATCAGATTCGCTACGTGGAGGTGCAGCCTCCGAAACCGGAGCCCCTCCGCGTGCTCTACCTCACCGCCAATCCTTACGCCATTGAGACGACCATCGAACTACCGGACGGCTCCGTCGAGACGCAGGGGGTGTGGCTTCGAGTCGACCAGGAGGTGCGGCAGGTCAAGCAGTCGCTCCGTGCCTCGAAGTGGCGTGATCTCGTAACCGTCGAGCACCTCCCCGCCGCTACCGGCATGGACCTGATCGACGGCCTGAACGACCACCGTCCGCACGTCGTCCACTTCTCTGGCCACGCCTCCGCATTGGGTCTCCTGCTGGAGGACGATGCGGGTTCGCAGGACGGGGCGGGGATCGAGTTTGCACTTCTTGCTCGCGTCCTGGGCGCGACGGACGAGCCGCCCAGGCTCGTCGTCCTCAATGCCTGCGAGAGTCTGGAAGGGGTCGAGGATCTGCTCCAGACGGTGCCCACGGTCATTGGCATGTCGGAGTCAATCACCGACTTGGCGGCGATCACGTTCGCGGCCAAGTTTTACGCCGCCATAGCCTCCGCACAGTCAGTCGGCATGGCGGTGGAGCAAGCGAGGGCCGCCATGCAGTTGGCCTCGCTGGAGGACTCCCATTTGCCAGAGGTCCGCACGCGTGACGATGTTGACGCCTCAACACTTGTGCTGGTGCAGGCGACTGGCTGAGGGTCCGATCTGGGAAAGGGCGGGACGCTCGACCGCTCCCAAACTCGGACATCCCGCCCCCAGCCTGCACCGTCGCGCCCGCAGCAAGCGTCTTCGGGGTTCCAGAAGCCTCGGCAGGCTCCAGCCAGCAGCTCCCAGCAGCCCTGCCCGGCGGCAACCACTCGGGTTCCCGGAGCCTGAAGACGACGCGGATGCCCTCGCCCGGCAGCCGACTGCTCGCCTTAGGTCGAGTAAGGCTTGACTGGCCAGCCGCGGCGCTCGGCCTCCGCGATGCAGTCTCCTCGCTGATCGTCGATGGCCAGGCCGTCCATCTCGCTGTTCTGGCTGACTCGCAAGGAGATGGCGGCGCGGACAGGAGGCGGAGTGCTCATGAGGCGAGTCTATTAGCGAAAGATTATTCGGCTACGGAAAGTAGTAGAGTTCCGGTTCAATGTGTGGATCGGATCCCGAATTTAATAGCTTCGTAGAACCAAAGGAACTCAAAAATATTGGAAACATCCCGCTTTTCCAAATACCCGGTCCGATAGATTTCATGGCGGATCATCCAGTGCTGATCGAGTCTTTCCGTCGTTTCCAAGTGTGTGGCAAGTTCATTCTCCAATTCGCAGAAGGCTCGGACATTATTGGCCGCCTGCAACCGTGGATCACACAGCAGCGCACCGTCTGCCGGTGTCGCGGTGCTCAGAATGATCTGGGCTCCCGCATAGAGTCCATCGGACTGGACCCGTCGATCTCCACGGAGGTGCACCGATGCTCACCGAATTCGCCCGCGACCATGCATTCACGATCGCGTGGTTCGGCGCCATGTCCTTCGTCTGGTTCGGATGGGGACAGGAGGACCCGCCGAGATCCGGCAGAGAGTGGCTGGGAGCGGGTTCCGCTGTCGGGCTCATCGTGGCCGGGATCTTCGGCTTCGCCGTCTTCACCCGCTGGAGCGACGGGTCAGCACTCGACGGTCAGTACGCCTGGTTCGGGGTCGTGGTCGGACTGGAGGTGCTGCTCGCGGCTGTCGGCTGCTTCGTCCTCGCGCGGCGGGGCCAGGGGCGCTGGATGGCGTGGTGGGTGGCAGTCGTGGTCGCGTTGCACTTCCTGCCATTGGCCGTCTTTCTCCGGGATCCGTCACTGGCGGGCCTGGGGGTCGTCCAAGCCATCGGCCTCGCTGTCCTGGTCGGCCGCCTGGGGAGAACGCAGGTACCGACAAGTCGGCACGTGGGGCCCTGGATGGGGGTGACCCTGCTCGTGTTCGCAGGGATCTCCATGGCGATCTTCCTGGCAACCATCGGGTCCCCCTGGTGAGGGGCGAGGTAAGACGCAGGTGCGAACAGCCCTGTTGATCTGGCGTCCATGCGTAGAGGTGCGCTCGGCTCATCGGGCGCGGTTCCTCGCGGCAATCACGCGTCCGGTCGGACTCACGCTGCCGTCTCTGTCGGGGCTGGCCACGCGCGACGGAAACGTACCGGCGAGCAGTGAGCTTTTCTGCGGCAGGGCCCGGCGCGCTCTTCGACCGCAACGCGGGTGACGGACTGCGCGCCGCACGGGCGTGTCAGATGGTCTGTGTAAGCCGTACCGAGAGGAACGGTAAGAATCATGACCATGATCGACGAGAAGAACCCAGGCGAGCCCTCGGGCCAGGACCTGGTCGAGCAGCTGAAAGCCTCAGGGC
>NZ_VIGS01000094.1:0-3196 GCF_006704135.1 Micrococcus sp. R8502A1 | reverse complement strand
AGCACGCCGCCAGCGTTCATCCTGAGCCAGGATCAAACTCTCCGTAAAAAAATTACAGAACAACACCGTGGCAGCCGGAAATAACCACCACGACATCCATTCAATACCTGGCAGACCATCACCACACTACGGGGGTGGCAGGCGATGATCAACCAATATGTGTTAAAACAATTGGCATCAACAAACTTGGCACACTATTGAGTTCTCAAACAACAGGCGCTTCCAGCTTCAGCGACCCACTCCGCGGGCCGTTTCGCTCTGGAGCAACTTCTCCATCCTAGACCATCCGATTCGACCGTGTCAACTCCGTGTCCGAAGCCTTCACCGTCCGTTCACGTGGCCGGGCTAGAAAACCTTACCACGCGATCCGACCATGTTAACTCCGCTCACCGCGGGGCCGGACACTCACCGGACCATCCACGTGGAAGGCCTCAAAAACCTTACCACACGATCCCCGGCTGTCAAACCAGATCATCGTCTTCAGGAATCCCGACCCGCATCACTGCCGGCCGCGCACCCGGTGAGCACCACCCGCCCTGGACCTGCCATTCTCGGCATGAATCCGCGGATTCTGTGTTCTTCACCCCGCCCCCCGGTCACCCGGTCGGCGTCTTGAGCACGAGATGGAAGTCTACACCCGAATCCCACCGAACACAAAAACAGGGGTGACACCCCGCGTCCGGGCACGGGTGGACGGTCGGCTTCCGCCTGTTCTCGCGGATTTCTTCGGCCTGGCCGGCCCCGTTCGACGCTTCCGCGCCGAGACCGCCGACCGTGACGTGCACCACGCCTCAGGGCGTGCCCGTCGTGTCCGGGTTCGGCTGCAGCCACAGGGTGGTCAGCGCCGGCACGTTCACCGTGACGTGGGCCGGCTGGCCCTGCCACTGGCCCTCATGGGCAGTGACCACCTCGGACTGGCCGGTCTGCTCCCGCCAGCCGTCACCGTGGAAGTCGGTCGCGTCGGTGTCCAGCACCACCGTCCACTCCCCCGCGGACGGCACCCCCGCGCGCAACCCCTGGCGCGGCGACCCCGAGAGGTTCGTGATGCACAGCAGCGGGGCACCGCCCGGCTCGGCGGCCGGGACCGCGGCGCCGTCGTCGTCGATCCGCGTCTCCGGCACCACCCGCGCAGCGGGCAGGCGGAGGAACACGAGCGTGTTGCCGTCGGCGTCGCCGCCGTCCACCCACGCGAATCCCTCCGGGCTGTGGTCCAGCGACCACAGCGCCGGCTTGCTGCGGTAGAGCGCGTTGAGCTCCCGGATCGTCAACTGGACCCCGCGGTGCGCCTCGTCCCACGAGACGGGCCAGTCCAGGCCCTCGCCCTCGGACCACTCGCTCGGCTGCGCGTACTCCCCGCCCATGAACAGCAGCTGCTTGCCGGGGTGGGCCCACATGTAGCCGTAGTAGGCACGCAGGGTGGCCAGCTGCTGCCGACGGTCGCCCGGGATGCGGCCCAGCAGGGAGCCCTTGCCGTGGACGACCTCGTCGTGGGACAGCGGCAGCACGTAGTTCTCCGAGTAGGCGTACACCATGGAGAACGTCCACTGCCCGTGGTGCCACCGGCGGTTGACCGGGTCCTGGGACAGGTAGGCCAGGGTGTCGTGCATCCAGCCCATGTTCCACTTCTTGCCGAAGCCGAGACCGCCCGCGTCCACGGGAGCGCTCACCCCGGAGAAGGCCGTGGACTCCTCCGCGATCATGTGGACGCCGGGGTGCAGGCGGTACACGGTCGCGTTGACCTCGCGCAGGAAGTCGATGGCCTCGAGGTTGTGGTTGCCGCCGTGCACGTTGGGCTCCCACTGCCCGTCCTCGCGCGAGTAGTCCAGGTAGAGCATCGAGGCGACGGCGTCCACGCGCAGCCCGTCGATGTGGAACTCGCCGAGCCAGTAGAGCGCGTTGGCCACGAGGAAGTTGCGGACCTCGGTGCGGCCGAAGTCGAACACGAGGGTGCCCCAGTCGGGATGTTCGCCCCGCCGCGGGTCCGGGTGCTCGTACAGGGCGGTCCCGTCGAAGCGCGCGAGCGCCCACTCGTCCTTGGGGAAGTGCGCGGGCACCCAGTCCACGATGACGCCGATCCCCGCCCGGTGGAGCGCATCCACCAGGTGCTTGAACTCGTCCGGGGAGCCGAACCGGGAGGTGGGGGCGTAGTAGCCGGTCACCTGGTAGCCCCAGGACCCGCCGAACGGATGCTCCGCGACCGGCAGGAACTCCACGTGCGTGAACCCCAGCCACTGCACGTACTCCACGAGCTGCTCGGCCAGCTCCCGGTAGTCGAGCCCGGGCCGCCACGAGCCCAGGTGCACCTCGTAGATGCTCAGCGGGCGCTCATGCGGGTCCGTGACGCGGCGGCGCTCCATCCAGACGCTGTCCCCGAAGTCGTAGTCGGACTCCAGCACCCGCGAGGCCGTGGCCGGCGGGACCTCCGTCCAGCGGGCCATCGGGTCCGCCTTCTGCCGCCAGAGCCCGTCCCGACCGAGGATCTCGAACTTGTAGCGGTCGCCGTGACCGACGCCGGGCGCCAGCAGCTCCCACACGCCGGAGGAGCCGAGGGACCGCATGGCGTGGGTCCGGCCGTCCCAGCCGTTGTGGTCGCCCACCACGCGCACCGCCCGCGCATTCGGCGCCCAGACCGCGAAGGCCGTGCCGACGGCCTCGTCGGCGGAGGTGCGGACCACGCGGGCGCCGAGCACCTCCCACAGCCGTTCGTGCCGGCCCTCCCCGATCAGGTGCAGGTCCAGCTCGCCGAGCGTGGGCAGGTGCCGGTACGCGTCGTCCTGCTCCTGGACGGGGCCGGTCGTGCCGTCCTCGGTCTCGTATGCCACCTCGACGCGGTAGTCGCCCGCGGCGGCCCCGGCCACACGGGGCGTCGGGGCCACGCCCGCGAACACGCCGTCGTGCTCGTGCGTCAGCTCCACGCGCTGCCCGTCGCCGGCGCGGACCACCGTGACCGTGCGCGCCAGCGGGCGCAGCACGCGGTAGGTGACCGCGGCGCCGTCGGGATGCGGGTGGGCGCCCAGCACGGTGTGCGGATCGTGGTGCCGGCCCTGCGCGACGGCGGCCAGCACCTCCGGGTCCACGGCGAGCGGGGCGACGGCGGGGCGGGGGGCGGCGGACCTGGCTCTTTTACACATCTCCCAGCCCACGGGACGGAGCTACAACTCGTATTCCGGCTTCTGCTTGGAAAAAAAAAAAACAA
>NZ_VIGS01000093.1:0-3238 GCF_006704135.1 Micrococcus sp. R8502A1 | reverse complement strand
GTGAGCTGGATCGAGCGGACCTATCACCGCCGTCGTAGGCAGGCCCGTCTCGGGAAGCTCACCCCTGTCGAGTTCGAGATGGTTCAATCAGTCCAGGCGGCTGCCGCCGCCTGATAACTCGTGTCAACCAAACTCATGGCAGACCCCTTGGCCATGCTGGGTTCTCCCGTCACCTGCGGTCGAGCCGCTCTCGTACCGTCACTCAAAGCCTACGGTGGGCCACCGACAATGCTGCTGGTATGCGTATTCGTGTGGAGTCGTGCCACCGTCCTACTTCAGGACATGCCGACGATCACCTTGTCGGCGATGATGCCTGCTTCGACCAACGCCGTCCGCACTGCCTTGCGGTCAACGCCCATCCGGCGACTGATTGCCCGCATCGAGACACCTGCTCGTGCGAGGCGCACAGCCTCCGCTTGCTCGTCGGGGCAGAGCCCCGGGCGGCGACTCGGCACGTTGCGACGCCGGAGGTGCGAAAACACCGTCGCGCGGTGGATGCCGTACCGTTCGGCCAGGGACTTGACGCTCATCCCGCCCAGATAATCAACGACAAGCTGGTCCACCTCAGCGGCGGTGAGAAAAGTTTGAGCCGTCTCGATAGTCCTCACAACAGGCCCCCGATCATCAATCGGCGCGCTACTCCGGGGTCGCGCGGACACCTTGTAGACCCCGCGCAACAGGCGGTTGACCAGGGTTTTTGTCTTGGGGGCGGAGTTGCCGAACGTGCTACTTAGGCACCCCGAAGGAAGGCCCGGAATCATGCGAATGATTCCGGGCCTTCGCGCATCCCGGACGCGCTGGCGACGAGGGACGCCGGCGGCCGGGGTCGTCGCGGCCCTCCCCCGGGCGTAGCCTGGCGGGACGGCGTCATCCAGGCGCCGCCCCGTCAGCGAAGGAGAGCCCCGCCGTGTCCGTCGTGAAGATCAACGCCATCACCGTCCCCGAGGGCGCCGGCCCCGAGCTGGAGAAGCGCTTCGCCGCCCGCAAGCACGCCGTGGACGCCGAGCCCGGCTTCGAGGGCTTCCAGCTGCTGCGCCCCACCGCGGGCGAGGACCGCTACTTCGTGGTGACCACGTGGGCCACCGAGGAGGACTTCCAGAACTGGAAGGGCGGGCGCATGCCCGCCGCTCACGCCGCCGAGTCCGAGGGGCGCCCGGCGCCCGTGGCCACGGGCGCGGATCTGCTCGAGTTCGAGGTCGTCGACCTGGACTGAGCCGTCCGGGAGCCGCCTCGGCCGGACCCGGCGGCCGGCCGCAGCAGCCGCATCGCGTTGGCGATGACGAGCAGCACGGACGCCTCGTGGACGAGCATGCCGATCGACATCGTCACGCCGCCCGCGAAGACGCCGGCCAGCAGCGCCGCCACGGTCACGAGCGAGACGGCGATGTTCTGCCGCATCACGCCCACCGTCCGCTGGGCCAGGCCCAGGGCCTGCGGCAGCAGCTCGAGGCGGTCGCCCATCAGCGCGATGTCGGCCGTCTCGATCGCCACCCCGGAGCCAGCGGCGCCCATGGCCACGCCGATGTCCGCCGTCGCGAGCGCGGGGGCGTCGTTGATGCCGTCACCGACCATGGCCACCACCCGGCCGCGGGCCTGCATGGCGGCGATCGCCTCGAGCTTGTCCTCGGGCAGCAGGGCCGCGCGCACCTCGTCCACGCCCACCTGACGGGCCACGGCGTGGGCCACGCCCGGCTGGTCACCGGTGAGCATCACGACTTCCTCCACGCCGATCCGGTGCAGCCCGCGGATCATGTCCGCGGCCTCGGGCCGGACCGTGTCCGCCACGGCGAGCACGCCGATCGGCATCCCGTCCACGGCGACGGCCATGGGCGTGCGGCCGGCCTCGGCCAGCCCGGCGGCGACCTGCTCGGCGCGGTCCGTGAGGGCCGCGTCCGCCTCGAGCCCGCGCAGCAGGGCGATCGTGCCCACGGCGACGCCGCGGCCGGCCACGCGGCCGGTCACCCCGCGGCCGAGCACCACCTCCACCTCCGTGGCGAGGCCGGACTCGCCCAGGCCCCGCTCGCGGGCGGCCGCCACGACGGGCTGGGCGAGCGGGTGGTCCGAGGCCTGCTCGAGCCGCGCGGCCCAGTGCAGCACCTCGTCCTCGTCCGCGTCGGCCAGCACGACGACGTCGGTCAGCTCGGGGGTGCCCCAGGTGAGGGTGCCGGTCTTGTCCACGGCCACGGCGTCCACCTTCGCGGAGCGCTCGAGGAACTCGCCGCCCTTGATGAGCACGCCGTCCTCGGCGCCGCGGCCAATGCCGGCCACGATCGCCACGGGGATGGAGATCACGAGGGCGCCCGGGCAGCCGATGACCAGCAGGGTCAGGGCCAGGGGCACGTCCCGCGTGACCAGCCCCGTCACGAGCGCGAGCACCATGATCCCGGGGGTGTACCAGCGCGAGAACCGGTCCATGAACTGCTGGGTCCGCGCCCGTGCCTCCTGCGCCTCCTCGACGCGGTGAATGATGCGGGCGAGCGTGGTGTCCGCTCCCACGCCGCGGGCCTCGACGTGCAGCAGGCCGGCGGTGGCCACGGTGCCGGCGTAGACGGCGTCGCCGTCGGCCTTCTCCGCGGGCAGCGACTCTCCCGTGATGGCAGCCTCGTTCACGGCCCCCGTGCCCGCGAGCACCACGCCGTCCACGGGGACGCGGGCGCCGGCCTTGACCAGCACCGTGGCCCCGGCGGGCACCTCGTGGGCGGCCACCGTGCGCTGGGAGCCGTCCGCCTCGAGCAGCACCGCGGTCTCGGGGGCCGTGGCGACGAGGTCGGAGAGGGCCGCGCGGGTCTTGGACAGGGTGGCGTCCTCGAGGGCGTGGCCGAGGGAGAAGAGGAGGGTGACCGCCGCGGACTCCCAGAAGTTGCCCAGCAGCGCGGCGCCGATCGCCGCGACGGCCACGAGCAGGTCGATGCCCACCGTCCGCACGCGCAGCGCCTGGACGGCGCCGACCACGATCGGCAGGCCCGCCACGACGGCGGCGGCAAGCATGAGCAGCGCCGCTGGCAGATGCCCCGTCCCGTGGGCGATCTGCTCCGGGGCGAGGACCAGCGACACCGCGATCAGCGCGGCGGCGGCCAGCGGCCGGCGGCACCGGGGGTGCAGCGGACGGTGCAGCCGGAGCCGCGCCGGGCGGGGGCCGGGGCGGCTCCGGCTGCTGTCTCTTCTACACCTCTGACGCTGCCGACGCTCGCGAAAGTCGACAGGTCGGTGGGCCCGGCGTCATCACCAACAATAACAA
>NZ_VIGS01000092.1:0-4122 GCF_006704135.1 Micrococcus sp. R8502A1 | reverse complement strand
CCGGCTCGTCGAAGGTCAGGCCGTCACGAACTGGAAGCAGGCCCTCGCCCAGCTCGCCGCGGCCTACCCCGACCGGATCAACCCCTACCTGTGACCACCCCGCTTACACAGACAAGTTGACACGCCCGGCCGTCCTGCGCTGGGCCCTCGAACGTGGGGGCATCGACCTGGCCAGCGCCACTACCGCACACCCCGACCTCGAGGCCTGGCTCAGCCGGACGAAGAAGCCCACCATGAAGCAGCTGGAACGGTTCGGGCAGAAGGTCCATGTGCCCTTCGGCATGCTGTTTCTCAGCGCTCCCCCGGCGCCGGCACCCATCCCCATCCCTGACATGCGCACGCCGGGCAGCCAGGGCGTGGGTCACCCCTCCGCCGAGCTGGTGGACGTCCTGCGGGAGTGCCAGCTCCGCCAGGACTGGTACCGGGACCACATGCTCGCCATTGGCGCCAACCCCGTGCCCCTCGTGGGCAGCGCCACGCTCCAGGACGATACAGAGGATGCCGGAACACGCCTCCGGGAGATCCTCCACCTGGACGCCCTGTCCGGCGCCAGTGACGCCTTCCGCAGCGTGCTCGTGGGCGCCTTGGAAGAGGCGGGGGTGCTGGTGATGATCAGCGGCTACGTCGGCAATGAAACCCGAAGGCCCCTAAACCCGGACGAGTTCAGGGGCTTCGCCCTGGCCGACGACCTCGCTCCACTGATCTTCGTCAACGGAACCGAGGCCAAGACCGCCCAGCACTTCACCCTCCTCCACGAGACCGCTCACCTGCTCCTCGGACACAGTGCGCTGTCTGATGCCCGCCCCGGACGCCACGCACCCTACGAGGAGGCCTGGTGCAACCGGGTGGCCGCCGCAGCCCTGGTGCCCCGCGTCGTGCTGGAGCAGCAGCAGGAGCGACTCAGCACGGAGTTCGACGAGGTGGTCGCCGATGTGGCCAAACGCTGCCAGGTGAGCCGCGCCGTCGTGGTTCTCCGGATGAAGACCTGCGGACTGATCACCCCTGCCGCCGCCGACGCGCAGCTCGCAGCGCTGGCCCGCGTCCCCCATCCCCAGACCCCGGCGCCGAAGGGCGGAGGGGGCGATTATTACCGCACCGCCCGCTACCGCCTCGGCGTCCCGTTCACCACCGCCGTGGTAGCCAGCGCCCGGGAAGGCGGAACCAGCTACCGGGACGCGTTCCGCCTGCTGGGAACCCACAAGCGTGAGGTTATGGACACCCTGGCTCAGAAGATGGCGGCCGCATGATGTTCCTGCTCGACGCCAACACCTTCATCACGCCGAAGAACAGTTACTACGGGTTCGATCTCGCCCCGGGGTTCTGGACGTGGCTGGAGCGCGCTCATGCGGCAGGCTGGGTCGCCAGCGTGGAGGCCGTGCGGCAGGAGCTATGCCGGGGCGGGGATGAACTCGCCACCTGGGCGTCAAACCATCCGCAGCTCTTCCTCCCACTCACGTCAGAGGTGCCCCAGCGCATCGGCGAGTTGGCCCAGTGGACCCTGACCCGTCAGCCCGCGTATCAACAGGCCGCGCAGGACGAGTTTCTGGATGACAGCGCCGATCTGCTGTTGGTGGCGCAGGCTGCATGCATGGACGCCACCGTGGTCACCTTCGAGGTGCCCGCCCCTCAGGCGCGCAAGCGCGTGAAAATCCCTGACGCCTGTGCCGCTCTGGAGACCCGCTGCGTCGACCTGTGGGAATGCATGCGCCAGACCAGCCCCCGGTTGACGCTCGACCTCGTGCCCTGAAGAACGTTGCACGTCACTGATGCCGTCAGTCGACACAGTGAGTGCCTCACTCGAGTGAGTGACAGGCTCTCTGCACTCACTGACGGGGCGGTTTTGCGTCAGTGACGGCCGTCAGAACCCACCCGGGCCACCACCCGCATCACTCGCCAGGTTCGAGAATCGCGAATAATGCCCCTGGAACCCCACCACAATGGTCTTCGTCGGCCCGTTCCTGTGCTTGGCCACGATCAGGTCCGCTTCGCCGGCGCGCGGGGACTCCTTGTCGTACACGTCCTCGCGGTGCAGCAGGATCACCATGTCCGCGTCCTGCTCAATCGAGCCCGACTCGCGCAGGTCGGACACCTGCGGCCGCTTGTCCGTCCTCTGCTCGGACCCACGGTTCAACTGGCTCAACGCGATGACCGGCACGTCGAGCTCCTTGGCCAGCAGCTTGAGAGCACGGGAGAACTCGGCGACCTCCTGCTGACGGGACTCGACCTTCTTGCCCGAGCTCATGAGCTGCAGGTAGTCCAGCACCACCATCTTGAGGTTGTTCTTCTGCTTGAGCCGCCGGCACTTGGCGCGGATCTCCATCATGGTCATGTTCGGGGAGTCGTCGATGAAGAACGGTGCCTCGTTCAGCCGCCCCACGGTCGCGGCGATCTTGGACCACTGGTCGTCCCGGATGGTGCCCTTGCGCAGGTCCTGCAGCGCGATCGTCGCCTCGGCGCTCAAGAGCCTCATGGCGATCTCGTTCTTGCCCATCTCGAGGCTGAAGAACACGGTGGCCATGTTGTGGTGGATGGCCGCGGCCCGCGCGAAGTCCAGCGCGAGCGTGGACTTGCCGACGGCGGGGCGCGCCGCGATCACGATCATCTGCCCGCCGTGCAGGCCCTGCGTCAGCTCGTCGAAGTCGTAGAAGTCGGTGGGGACGCCCGTTAGGCCCTCCCCCTGGTTGCCGGCCGCCTCGATCTCGTCGACGGCGTGCTCCATGATCTCCGCGAGGCGCACGTAGTCCTCGGACTGGCGGTTCTCCGCCACCTTGTAGATCTCGGACTGCGCCTCGTTGACGATCTCCTCGACTTCGCCGTCGCCCTGATACCCCAGCTGGGTGATCTTGGTGCCGGCGGTCACGAGGCGCCGCAGGACGGCCTTCTCCGCCACGATCTCCGCATAGAAGCTCGCGTTGGCGGCGGTGGGCACGGACTGGATGAGCTCGTGCAGCACGGCAGGGCCGCCCACGCGGCTGAGCTCCTGGCGCTTGTTCAGCAGGTCCGCCACGGTGACGGCGTCCGCGGGCTCACCGCGGCCGTAGAGGTCGATGATCGCCTCGTAGATCATCTCGTGGCTCGGCCGGTAGAAGTCGTGGCCGCGCAGCACCTCCACCACGTCCGCGATCGCGTCCTTGGAGAGCATCATGCCGCCCAGCACCGAACGCTCCGCCTCCAGGTCCTGGGGCGGCAGGAAGCGTTCAGAGGAACGGCCGCCGTCGTAGGAGCCCGAGTCTCCGTAGTTCTCAGTCAACGTCCGGAGACTCCCTTCCCACAGCCCGCACGACGGCGGCCCTCGCCGGTCTTCCCGGCCCTGATTCCTCTGTTGTCACCGCCCGTGCCGCCGCACCCTCCTGCAGGCGGACGCTGCGACGGTCCCCGGGGCGACGGTCCGAGCGGATGCGCGCCTGTCAGTGGTCACCTGCGGCCAATACCCGCCCTCGCGTTGGGGATACCACGCGACACTACGCGCGCCGTGGAGGCTGGGCAACCGCGTTTCCCACAGGCCTTGTGGACAACGTGTGGATTCGGCGGCGTGTCGTGTGGATCGCCTGGGGACCACGCTGGGGACAACCGCTCGGCCAGTCCCAGAATCCGGCTCTGACCTGGGACGATGCGATCCCCAGCGCTGTGGAGGAAGATTCTCCACCCCCCTTTGGCCCCGGCCGCGGGACTTGACAGCACCCTCGTTTGCGCCCTCATCACACGGCCTGGTACACGCCTATCCACACCATCGTCCACACCCTCCACATCTGTGGACAACTCCTGTGGACAAGGTGCACGGATCTGGGGACGGCGAAGTTGACAGCCTCTGCGCGCGGCCCCAGGTCCTCCCCGCGCCCACCTCTCCCGGCCGCCCCGGACCGCCCGGCACCGATGACTCACGCACGTCAGTGACCCGCCCCAGAGTCATTGGACGGAACGCGAGCACGGTGCTTGGGTGGAACCCGTCGTCGTGTCGTCCGCCACAGTGAGGAGCCCGCCGTGCCCCCGGCCACCACCGCCCCAGCCTCTTATACACATCTGACGCTGCAGACGAGCGCATAAATGGAGATACCAGCGGTCGACGTGAACTACAAAAAGTAAAGACAACGAAAGAGAAACAGTATCAAAGTGAGTACATCA
>NZ_VIGS01000091.1:0-4788 GCF_006704135.1 Micrococcus sp. R8502A1 | reverse complement strand
CTCGGCATCCCCATCGCGGCCTACGTCCTCGGCGACGCCGCCCTGGCCGCCCCGGCGCTCATCTTCCAGCTGGCGATCTACACGCCGCTCTACGTGGCCGCGATGGACGCCGCCACCGCGCGCGAGGCCCGGCGACGCACGCCCCCGACGCTGCCGCGGCGCCGGCGCCCCCCACGTCGGCCCGGGAGCTTGGGCGCCGCCCCCTGCGGTCCGCGCGCGCGCCCCCGCGCTCCGGCACGCCGACGTCGCCCGCGCCCGCCTCGACCCCCGCCGTCGTGCGCCGTGCCGACGTGCTGATCTCCGGCTGCGGCCCCGCCGGCGCCACCGCCGCCGCCCACCTCGCCGCGGCGGGGCTGGACGTGGTGGTGCTCGAGAAGACCGCGCACCCGCGTGAGAAGGTCTGCGGCGACGGCCTGACCCCGCAGGCGGTCCGGGAGCTGCAGCTGCTCGGCGTGCCCCACCGGGGTGAGCCCGGCGACGACGGCGGCTGGCGCGTCATCCGCGGCCTGCGGCTGCGCGCGGGCGAGCGCAGCGTGGACGTGCCGTGGGCGCCCACCCAGACGTGGCCGGACTACGCGCTCACGCGCACCCGACGCGATTTCGACGCCCTCCTGGCGGACCTGGCGCGCGCCCGCGGCGCCGAGGTCCGCGAGCGGCACGCCGTCACCGGCGTCGTGCGGGACGAGGCCGGACGCGTGGTCGGGCTGGACGCGGAGCTGATCGCGCCGAACGGCCGCAAGACCGGGGAGACCGCCCGCTTCACCGCACCGATCGTGCTCGCGTGCGACGGCGTCTCCGCCCGCGCCGCCGTCTCCGCGGGCCTGCACCGCCGCGAGGACCGGCCCATGGGCGTGGCCGTGCGGGCCTACTACACCGCCGGCGCCGCCGTCGACGGGGCGATCCCCGCCCCGCCCGGCGACCGGGGGGAGTGGATGGAGTCCTGGCTGCGCCTGCCGGATGCCGAGGGCAACCCGCTGCCCGGCTACGGCTGGCTGTTCCCGCTCGCGGACGGCACCGTGAACGTGGGCCTGGGCATCCTGGACACCTCCCCGCAGTTCGGGAAGCTGGACTACCGCGGGCTGCTGAAGTCCTGGACCGGGGCGCTCACCGCGGACTGGGGGATCGCCGAGCAGACGCGCACCTCGCGGATCCTCGGCGCGGCCCTGCCGATGGCGTTCAACCGCACCCCGCAGCACGTGCCGGGCATGCTCCTGGTGGGCGACGCGGCCGGCATGGTGTCCCCGTTCAACGGCGAGGGCATCGGGTTCGCGATGGAGGCGGCCCGCCTCGCCGCGGAGCTGGCGGTGCAGGCGCACGCGGCCGGGACCGACGGCGCCGCGGACGCGATCCTGTCCCGTTACCCGGTGATCACCCAGCACCTGTGGGGCCGCCACTTCGCCCTCGGCGCCCGGTTCGCCCGCCTGATCGGCGATCCGCGCGTGATGAAGGCGGCGCTGGGCGCCGGGATGGCCGCACCCCCGCTGCTGCGGGCCGCGGTGAAGGTCATGGGCAACACGGTGGACGCGCGGGGCGGCGACGCCGTCGACCGGGCCGTCCGCGTGCTCGAGGCGCTCACCCCCGCGCTGACGACCGCGGGCGGCGCGCCGTTGGGTAGGCTTGCCCGGTGACCACCGCAGACCCCGGCTTCGCCCTGCCCTCCGGCTTCGAACCCCTCGCCGAGCATGGCCGTGTCCTGGAGGTCGTGCTGACCGCGCTCGAGCAGGTCGAGGAGCAGCTGGACAGCGCCCTCGGCTTCGACGACCTCTTCTCCGACACCGCCGCCCACCACCTGCTGGCCGCCGGCGGCAAGCGGGTCCGTCCGGTCCTGACGGTGCTCGCCTCCCTCCTGGGCGACCCCGCCCTGGCCTCCGGCGAGGTCGCCGACGTGGACGCGCCCGCCCGCCAGGCCGCCGTCGTGATGGAGCTGACGCACCTGGCCACGCTGTACCACGACGACGTGATGGACGAGGCCCCCGTGCGCCGCGGCGCCCCCGCCGCCCACCGACTGTGGGGAAACTCGGCGGCGATCCTGGCCGGCGACCTGATCTTCGCCCGCGCCTCCCAGCTCATGGCCGAGCTCGGCCCGCGGCCCGTGCAGATCCAGGCGGACACCTTCGAACGCCTCGTGCAGGGCCAGCTGTGGGAGACTCGCGGCCCGGCCGAGGGCGCGGATCCGATCGAGCACTACTACGCGGTGCTCTCCGGCAAGACCGGCTCGCTGATCGCCGCGGCCGGCATGCTCGGCGCGCTGCTGGGCGGGGCCGACGAGGCCGCCGTCCAGGTGATGCGCGCCTACGGCGAGAAGGTGGGCCTGGCCTTCCAGCTCGCCGACGACCTGATCGACCTCACCGGCAACGCCGAGCGGATCGGCAAGGTCCCCGGCACGGACCTGCGCGAGCGCGTGCCCACCCTGACCACGCTGCTGCTGGCCCGCGCCGCGCAGGGCGAAGGGCCGGAGGCCGAGGACGCCCGCCGGGTGCGCGCGCTCGTGGACGGGCCGCTCGACACCGACGAGCAGCTGGCCGCCGCCGTCGCCGCGCTCACGGGCCACCCCGCCATCGACGAGGCGTGGGCGATCACCCGCGGCTGGGCGGAGCAGGCCAAGCAGGCGCTCGACCCGTTGCCGGACTCCGCCGTGAAGGCGGCGCTCGAGGCGTTCGCCGACTACGTGGTCGGGCGCTCGGCCTGACGCCGCGGTCGGCGGCGTCGCCGCCTCGATCCGGGGAGGCCGCTCAGTCCAGGCGGGTCGGGGCGGGGTCCAGCGCGGCCGCGAGCTCCCGCGCCTTGCCGGCGCGGACCTCCGGGGCCACCGGGTGGCGCAGCTGCCGGTAGAGCATGTCCCCCTCGAAGCGGGGGAACACGTGCAGGTGGTAGTGCCACACGTGCTGGTTGCCGGCGGGCTCGTTGTGCTGGCGCGTGGAGACCCCGTCCGGGGCCCACGCGCGCTTCATGGCCAGCGCCACCTGCTGGGCCATCAGGGCGATGCGCTGCAGCACGCGCGGGGGCAGGTCGTAGAGGTTCTCGTAGTGCTCGGCCGGGCAGACCATGGCGTGTCCCTCGTGCTCGCCGAACCCGTCCACGGCGATGAGCACGAGCAGGTCCTCGTCCTGGTAGACGGTGTCCCCGAGCTCGCAACGGTTGCCCGGGTCGGAGACGTCGCCGGCTGCGAGCCCGCAGAACGGGCAGACGTAGCCGTCCGGGGCGTGGGAGACCGGGGCGGGCGTGGTCATCGGTCCAGCCCCTCGCCGTCGTCCTCGGGGTCCTCGAAGGTCCACGCGAGCAGGTCCGTCAGGAACTCGCTGAAGGTGCCGCCCTCGTCCTGCCACTCGCCCTCGGGCGCGTCGGCACCGGCGGAGCGCCGCCACACCAGCGGGTCCGGCAACGCCAGGTTGTCCACCGGCAGACCCCACACGACCGTCTCGTCCGCGTCCTCCAGGAACATGAGGAAGCCGTCCCGCACCTCGAGGTCCTCGGGGTCCCACACGTAGTGGTCCGTCTCCATGAGGTCCCCGCAGTTGCCCAGGGCGAGGTAGAACTCGCGCAGGGCGGCCGGGATCATGAGTCCGGCGCCAAGCTGCTCCGCCGCGGGGGACTGGGCCAGCCGGGCGTCGACGTCGGCCGGGGAGAGGCCGTCGTCCTCGGCCCAGGCGTCGCCCAGCAGGTCCGGGACGAGCCGCTGGAAGGCCGGGAGGTACACGGGGGCGGGGGGCTTGGCGGGCATGTCGTCAGTCTAGGCGTGCGCGCCCCGCCCGGCCCGGACCGCCCGACGCTGCAGGCGGGAGGCGTTCAGCTGGTCGAGGGTGAACACCGCCAGCGAGAGCCAGATGAGCCCGAAGCCCGCCCAGCGGGCAGCGGGCATCTGCTCGCCGAGCACCGTGACCGCCACGAGGAACTGCAGGATGGGCGCCGTGTACTGCAGCATCCCGAGCGTGGTCAGCGTCAGGGAGCGGGCCGCCGCCGAGAACAGGATGAGCGGCACGGCGGTGAGCACGCCGAGCCCGGCCATGAGCCAGAAGTGGCCGGGCCCCTCGGTGACGGTGGTGAGCAGCCCGGCCTGTGCCAGCAGCACGCTGCCCACCACGAACACGGGGATCAGCACCACGGTCTCGGCGGTCATCGCGGTCACTGCGTGCACGGGGGAGGGGAAGCGCTTCTTCACGAAGCCGTAGAGCCCGAACGAGGTGGCCAGCCCGAGCGCGATCCACGGCACCTGCCCCATCGCCGCGGACATCACGACGACGGCGGCCACCGCGATCCCGACGGCCACCCACTGGCCCCGCCGCAGCCGCTCCCCGAGGAAGAGCACGCCGAGCAGGACGTTCACCAGCGGGTTCATGAAGTAGCCCAGCGAGGCCTGGAGCACGTTGCCCGTGGTGACCGAGACCGCGTACAGCAGCCAGTTCACCGCGATGATCCCGGCGGCCAGCGCGGTGGCGCCCCACCGGCCCGGGGTGCCCAGCGCCGCGCGCAGCTCCCCCAGGCGGCGCATGAGGCCGAGCAACATGAGGCAGAAGATCAGGGCGAAGCCGATGCGCACCACCACGATCTCCAGGGCCCCGGCGGGCGCGAGCATCGCCATGTAGAGCGGCAGCAGGCCCCACACGAAGTAGGCGGTGAAGCCGAGGGCCAGCCCGCGCGGGTCGTCGGCCGGGGCGGGGGGCGGCGCTTTTAAACAATTGGCGCTGCCGACCAAAGCAAAAAGGGCTATAACGGGGGAGTACGGGACGCATTAAAAAACAACCAAAACCATACTCAGTATAACACAAGTGAGACTAGTGCATAGAATAG
>NZ_VIGS01000090.1:0-4858 GCF_006704135.1 Micrococcus sp. R8502A1 | reverse complement strand
ACCGGCTCAAGCAGTGGCGAGGGATCGCGATGCGCTCGGACAAGTACGCCCGGAACTATCACGCCGGGCTCTGCCTCGCCGCGACACTGCATTGGCTGACTACTATCCTTTAGCAACACGCCCTAGGAGGCAGCGTCTACGACCCCAACGACGCCGTCGGCCGGTTGCTGTTCAACGTGCTCGGCATGGTGGCCGAGTTTGAGGCGGACCTCATCCGCCTGCGCACCCGCGAAGGCATGGCCATCGCCAGATCCAAGGGCAAACTCAAAGGCAAGAAGCCCAAGCTCTCGCCCTCTCAGCGCAAGCACCTGCTGACGTTGCACGCCGCCGGCGAGCACACCCAAGCCGAGCTGGCCGAGCTGTTCAACGTCTCCCGCACCACCATCTACCGCGAGCTGCGCCGCACCACGACCGACACCTGACCGCGCCTGCACCGCCACTGAGCGATCACAGAAACCCGCCACCAAGCCATCACATCCACAAGCTGGCTGGCACCCAGGGGTTGAGGGTCGACCTTCAGGGGTTGCCTGACCCATAGCGCGCAGGTGCGCGGTCGACCGCGCACATGCGCGCTGCTTCGATGCCCTCGCGTTCGTGCACGCGAGCGCATGCCTCGGGCGGTCGAGCTATCACCGGGGGGCTACTGCCAGGATTGCAGCTCACCGCCGCGTGACAGCAGCCCCCATCACCCTGGGCGCGGGCACGCAAAGAAATGGTGTCGCAAATAACGGCCACGCTAGAGGCGTCCTCTGCACAGATTTTTGACAGTATGCGCCCCGCCTGCGGTCATGTGGACGTCCCATGTGAGACTGTCAACAGATCGACCGATTTCCTACAGGTCGGCATGACAGGGGAAGCGAGGCGCCAGCACCATGGCACTCACCGAGTCTCGAACGGCGGCGTTAGATCAGAGGCACAGCTATGACGTGATAGCTGACGGCTATCTGCTCATCTCCCAGGGGACCGGGTGTCATGCATAAGGCGTCCCCTCCAGAGCGAGATTCGCGACTGCCGTTCACCGTTCTGCTCGCGGACGCCCCCGGGCAACCGATCGAGATCCACGATCACTCCGTCGGCCTCCACATGGTTCTAGTTGTAAGAGGTCATGACGTTGTTGACTCGTGCCGGGGCCAACGAGGCCGGCGGGGCGTCCCCGCTGGAGGTATGAGGCCGATGGTAGTTGTAGTGGTTCACCCACACCTGCAGGGCCTCACGCCGGGCCGTCTCTGAGGTATACGGGCGGGCGTAGAGGACCTCGTCGACCATCAGCCGGTTGTACCGCTCGACCTTCCCGTTATGGCGCGGGGTGTATGGGCGGATCCGGTGGTGCCGGCCCCCGAGCGAGACCACCTTCCGGGTGAAGTCCGCAGCCCGGTAGTTGTTTCCGTTGTCCGTGATCACCCGGTCCACGGTGATGCCGTGGGCGGCGAAGAACGCCCTCGCCCGGCAGTAGAAGCTCACGGTCGTGGCCGCCCGCTCGTCCTCCAACGCTTCGGTGTAGGCCAGCCGGGTGTACCCGTCGATCGCCGAGTGCAGGTAGGTGTAGCCGACCCGCCGGCCGGCACCACGCTTGGAAGCACGGCCTGCTTCACTTTCACGTCCGTGGGTGCGCCAGCCGCCCCCGTCTGGGATCTTCCCGATCTTCTTCACATCCAGGTGCACCATGTGCCCCGGCCCGCGGGCGGTGATCCTCTGGGCCGGCTGTTGGCGCAGGTCTTCTCCGGCCGGGGTCAGGTCCCGTAGGCGGGAGATCCCGAGTCGGTGCAGCCACCGTCCCACGATACGAAGACACACCCGGTGGCCCTCGGAGACGAGGTGGTGATGGATGCGCCGTGCGGACCACTTGCGCTCCCGCCGCAGGGCGTGGATCTGGGCGACCAGGACCGGATCGAGCTGGGCAGGTGAACGGCGCGGCCGGCTGGGCCGGTCGAGCAGCCCGGCCTCGCCCTCGGCGCGGTAGCGGGCCACCCAGGTGGCCACCGTGGGGCGGCTGACGCGGAACTCGGCGGCCACGTGTGCCTGCGGGATCCCGTCGTGCAGGTGGCGGTGGACCATCCTGAGACGGCCGGTGGGAGTCAGGGGTGCATTAGCGTGAGTCATGAGTGGGTCTCTTTGCGCGGATGGGTGGTGTAGGAACTTCCATCCTGCGGGAGAGGCCCACTCGTCTCATCTCAGCCGGCGCCTCGTGGCAAGAACCTCATGACCCACAACAACTAAGCACCGTGCAGGATGCGAGTGGCGATCTGGTCCGGTGGCTCAGTCGCGGTGATGCGATGTTCATCGACAAAGGGCAGTGGCTGCCAGCCGTGGTACCACGCCACCATCTCGTCAGCGGAAAACTCTGCGGCCTCGGGACGCATCGCGTGCCGGCGGGCAGTCTCCTCGAAGGTCAGATCGAAGGCGTAGAACCGAGCATCGTCACTGGCCGCCGCAACTCGTTCCAACATCGGCCCGTTGTCGAGATGCAGCAGACAGTGCACAGAGCACGCGGTGAATGCGTTGAACCAGGGTGGCTTGGGTGACTGGTGTGAAAAGTAAAGGCCGGACGCTCACCGCTCGAGGCTCGGGCCTGCCCCTCAGATGATCTCCATCACCGGCCCCTCGTGCACAGCGCGGTAGATGACGTTGCGGATCTCATTGGCCTGATCTGACGTGAGTGTCCGGTCGATCGGCCGCAGGATGATCCGCACGAGGAGGTTGTCCTGCCCAGGACGGGTGCCGAGCCGCGTCCGCGCAGCCGGGGGGAGTTCATCGTGCGCGGTGCGGCTGAGCACCTCGACCGATTCGATCACGTCAGCATCATCTTCCAGAGCCATGCGAATGCGATCCCCCAGTGTCTCCTCATCCTCTTCGGCGGCCACGACGATGGAGATGTCCCGCCGGGAGGCCGGCAAGGGTGAGACGTGGTGCCACGGGTCAAGGGTGAGCATCTGGGACGCGATGCGGGGGTCTTCTGCACGCAGATAGCGGATATCGGGGATGCCCTTGCGCAGCATGAGCGCTCGCTCCAGACCCATGCCGAGGGCCAGGCCGGACCACTCCTTCGGGTCGAGGCCGGAGCCACGCAGGACTTCGGGATGGATGCGTCCGCACTCAGCCAGTTCGAGCCATTCGCCGTTGTGGAGCACGTCGATCTGTCGGCCGCCGACGGTATAGGGGTGGCGCGCGTCGGTCACCTGCCACTTGGCCCCAGGCAGCACGGCGTCCACGAGCCGGGCGATCATGGCGAGCATGTCGGCATCGTCGGTGTTAGGCGTGTGGCGAATGCGCCAGAGGTCCACCTGGTGGGGTTCGCCCACGTGGCTGCGGTCGACGGCGTCTCGTCGGAAGACGAGGCCGGGTGCCACGATCAACTCGTCCACGTGGGACTGCCCTGCATAGTGTTCGAGCGCGGTGGGGAGTCCGGAACTGGTGTGGCTGCGGAGCATCACCGTAGGGCTGATATACCGGGTATACCGCTGGTTCCGGGTCACGTCGGCCGGGTCGTAGCCGAGGCGGTCATAGTTCTCCCTCACCGGCACGATCGGGGTGGTCCGCACGGTTCGGACGGTGCTGCCCCATTTGGCCTGCAGGGCGTCCACGACTGACTGCAAGAGGACTTGCATGGCGTGCTCGCCGCGGGCGGCATCGGTCAAATCGCGCATTGTGAGCGCGCGGTGGATCTGGTCAGCAGTCAGGTAATTGTCGTGCGACATGAAGTGGTCTCCGTAGGGATTGCAGACTGGCAGGGAAGATGTGCTTCCCCCGGCCGTGCCTGCGGAGACCTATGCACTATCGGCGCACTCGGAAGACCCCGCGGCCATGTCCCGGCCGGGGGTCTGTAAATCGCTGCTGCGTGTGCATGGACTCAGAGTACACATCGAAGGGACTGTCCCGAGTGGACGAGCCGCTGGGTGGTGTAAGTGAGGCGAGAGTGCCTTCCGTTAGGGGTGGGCTGCTCTGGCCAGCCGACGCGATGCTGCGGAACACGATCCGCTGCGCTGGGTCTGCGCCGACGACGTCGAACACCTTGCGCTGCCGGATTCCGCGCTACGAGGGTTCCTGCTCGAGGTGCTGGCCGGGGGACGGGCCGCCGTCCGAGTGAGGACTGCACCCGGACGAGATAGCCGTCGGGGTCCTGGACGAGGAACTGGTGCACCCCTGCTTCCTGATCCCCGACTTGATACCACTTCTCTTCCGGGGCCATGGAGAGGGGCCGTCCGCTGGCCGTGAGTCGTTCCAGAGGTGCGTCCAGATCGAGGACGGAGACCTGCAGGTTGATCCCCCTGCCCAGCGGAGGGGTCAGCGGTGCGACCTCCCAGGTGCGGCCGAGGCCGATCTGGTCGAGCATCAGATGCGCGGTGCCCAGGGTGAGGTAGGCGAAGCCTTCTGGGGGCCGGGCATAGAGCACTGAGAACCCGAGATGGTCGCGCCAGAAGATCAGCGAGGCCTCGCAGTCCGTGACGGCGAGTTCGGGGACGTGGGCTGGATCGCTATGCATGGCATCAGTTGAGTCCCGCATAGTGGTGTAGCGCCCGGTGGTCGGGCGTGTCGTCTCAGACGTGGACGCGGCCACCGTGTGATCCGTCGAGTCAACCTTCCACAGAATCCTCGAATGGAGTCATCACGATGACCGCTCCTCATATTCTCGACCCTGCCGGCCTGCTCGGAGAAGCCCTGTCTGAAGCGTCCCCGGACATGATGCGCCATCTGCTGCAGACCATGATCAACACCTTGCTGTCCGCGGATGCCGACGCGGTGGTCGGTGCCGAATGGGGCAAGCCCAGCTCCTCGCGCACTGCTCAGCGGAACGGGTACCGCCACCGGGACCTGGACACCCGGGTCGGCACCCTGGACGTGGCCATCCCCAAGCTCAGAT
>NZ_VIGS01000008.1:0-62732 GCF_006704135.1 Micrococcus sp. R8502A1 | reverse complement strand
GGCTACGGTGGTGTGTCCCCGCCCCGGGGGCTCTGATTTGTATAGAAGACCCCGGCCCGGCGCCCCCCCGGGCCGCCGCCTCGACCGCGCCCGCCGCCCCCGCCCACGCCGACCAGCCGACCGTCGTGATGGGCCGCCCCGTGACCGGGCCCGCCGGCCCGGCCCTCGAGCTGGACGGCCGCATGCTCCCCCTGGACGGGGACGACCTCATCCTCGGCCGCTCGGCCGAGCGTGCCGACCTCGTGATCCCGGACTCCTCGGTGTCCCGCGAACACCTGCGCCTGCTCACCGTCGGCTCCACGGTCACGCTCCTGGACCTGGGCAGTCGCAACGGCGTGCTCGTCAACGGCCGCCGCGTGGACGGCTCCATCACCCTGCGCGACGGGGACGTGGTGACCGTCGGCCAGACCGAGCTGCTGTTCTTCGGCGGGACGGGGGGCCGCGCATGAGCGAGCTCGCCGTCGCCGTGCTCCGCATGGGCCTGCTGCTGGCCCTGTGGGTGCTGATCATCTCCATCGTCATGGCGCAGGGCCGCGACCTCGTGGTCGGCCGGCGCAACAAGACGCGCCTCCAGCAGGCCCAGCGCGACGCCGGCCTGGTCACCGCCGTGCCCGCGGCCGGGGTCGCCGGGGCGGGCTCGTCCGCGGTCGACCGCCCCGCGCCCGCGTCGACGCCGTCCCCCGCCGCGTCCGCCCCGACGACGCCGGCCCCGCGGCTGTCCCGCACCCTGCGGGTGGTCGAGGGTCCGAAGGCCGGGCAGACCATCGCCCTGGAGGGCCGCCCCCTGCTGATGGGCCGCGCCCAGGACGCCGACCTGGTGCTCGTGGACGACTACGCCTCCGGCCGCCACGCCCGGCTGTTCCCCCAGGGCACCCGCTGGTTCCTCGAGGATCTCGGCTCCACGAACGGCACCTACGTGAACGGCGCCCCCGTGACCCGCGCGCTGCCCGTGGGCCCCGGCACGGCCATCCGCATCGGCAAGACCGTCATGGAGCTTGAGGCCTGATCCATGACCCTCGTCCTCCGCTACGCCGCCCGCTCCGACGTCGGCCGCGTCCGTGCCAAGAACGACGACTCCGCCTACGTGGGCCGTCACCTGGCCGTGCTCGCGGACGGCATGGGCGGGCACGTGGGCGGCGACGTGGCGAGTGCGTCCACGGTGCTGGACCTGGCCCCGCTGGATGCGGTGGGCTATGAGGACCCGGCCACGGTGCTGCCGGACGAGATCCAGAACGCCAACCTGATCCTCAACGAGCTGGTGCACGCCAACCCCAAGCTCGCCGGCATGGGCACCACGTGCACCGCCGGCCTGCTCGCGGGGACCACGCTGCACATGGCGCACATCGGCGACTCCCGGGCCTACCGGCTCGCGGACGGCGAGTTCTCCCAGGTCACCACGGACCACACGTTCGTGCAGAAGCTCGTGGACGAGGGGCGCCTCGAGCCTGGGGAGGCACCGTTCCACCCGAACAAGAACGTGCTCATGCGCGTGCTCGGCGACGTGGACGCCTCCCCCGAGCTGGACGTGTTCGAGGTGCCCGTCGCCCCCGGAGAGCGCTGGCTGTTCTGCTCGGACGGCCTCACGGACGTGGTCTCCCCCGAGAGGATCCACGAGGTGCTGCGGGACTCGGAGGCTCTCAACCAGGCCGTCGACACCCTCGTGGACCTGACCCTCAAGGGCGGCGCCCCGGACAACGTGACCGTGGTGGCGTTCGAGATCGCGGAGGGCACGGCGGAGGAGCTGGCCCCCGTCCCGGACGTCCACCTGTCCGAGCAGGCCCTCGCCGCGGCCCATCCGCCCGAGGTCGGCCCGGTCTCCGGCCTGCTGCTGCGGGAGGACCTGGACGCACGTCCCCACCTGCTCGTCGGCGCGGCCTCCAACGCCGTGAGGACCGATCGCATCCCCGTGGTCACGCGCAGCTCCACGCTCCGCCGCGCCGCCGCACTGCTCGGCGAGACGCCCGTGCCGGAGAACCGTCCCCGACGCACCGCGGCCGTCCTCACCGACGGGCCGGGCCCCGCCGCCGACGCCGCCCCGCGCCCGGACGCGTCCGCCCCGCCCGCCGCGCCGAGCGGCACCGCGGCCACCGCCGCGGCCGGTTCCTCCGCCGCCGCCACACCGGCCGCCCCCGCCGCCGACCACCCGTCCGACGAAGCCGCCGAGGCGTCGACCACGGCCGCCACCCCGGCCCCGGTGACCTCCGGGCCCGCCGGCGGCCCCGAGGACGGGGCCGCGCGTCGGCGTCGTGGGAAGGACGACCGCCCGGTGCAGTACCGCCGCGGCTGGTTCATCCCCGTGTTCACCACGCTGCTCGCCCTCACCCTCGCGGCCGTGGCCGTGTGGGGCTATCTGTGGACGCAGACGCAGTACTACGTGGGGGCCAACGACGGCCGGATCGCCGTGTTCAAGGGCGTCTCCCAGCGGCTGGGCCCGCTCGAGCTGTCCCACGTGGACCGCCAGACCGACCTCCCGGTGGATGCGCTGCCCGCGTACGCACGCGACCGCGTGAACGCCGGCATGGCCGCCCGGGACGTGGACCACGCGGAGCAGATCGTCGCCGAGCTGCGCGACTCGCTGCACCCGAACGCCCCCGCCCCCGCCGGTGAGCCCTCCGAGCGGGCCCGGCCGAGCACGACGCCGTCGTCGTCCTCCGCCCGCCCCTCGGACGCGTCCGGCGCCGCCGCGCCGACGAGCCCGGCGTCGTCCCCGAGCGCGACGGGAGGTGAGGCCCCGTGACCGAGGTGATCTCCCCCGCACGCCCGCGCCGGAACATCGAACTGGTCCTGCTGCTGGCCGCCCTGACCATCGCCCTGGGGGCGGACCTGCTGGGCATGATCGGCACGGACGCCCCGCTGGACTCCACCGCCTGGGTGCCGCTGGGCATCTTCGGGGCCGCCACCCTGGTGCTGCACGTGGTCCTGCGGCTGCGCGCCCCCTACGCGGACCCGTTCATGCTGCCGATCACCGCCTTGCTCAACGGGCTGGGCCTGGCCATGATCCACCGGCTGAGCCAGGACGCCGCGATGGCCAACCCCACCTCGCAGCTCGTGTGGTCCGTCCTGGCCGTCCTGGTGGCCTCCGCCCTGGTGTTCCTGGTGCGCGACCATCGGGTGCTGCGGCGCTGGCCCTACCTGTTCCTCGCCGCGTCCGGCGTGCTGCTGCTCCTGCCGCTCGTGCCCGGGCTGGGCCTGAGCATGTACGGGGCGCGGATCTGGATCGACGTCGGATTCGGCACCTTCCAGCCCGGTGAGATCGCCAAGATCACGCTGGCCGTCTTCTTCGCCGGCTACCTCTCCGCGAACCGCGACCTGATCCTGCTGGCCGGCCGCCGCGTGGGCCCGGTGACCTTCCCCCGCGCCCGGGACCTCGGCCCGTTGCTGGCCGGCTGGCTCCTGGCGCTCGGCGTGCTCGTGTTCCAGCGCGACCTGGGCTCGGCCCTGCTGTTCTTCGGCATGTTCATGGCGATGCTCTACATCGCCACGTCCCGCGCCTCCTGGATCCTCCTCGGCCTGGGCCTGATCGCCTTCGGCGCGGCGCTGGCGTTCCTGTTCATGCCGCACGTGACCGCCCGGTTCGAGATCTGGCTGAGGGCCTTCGACCCCGAGATCTACCATCGCGACTTCGGCGGCTCCTACCAGGTCGTCCAGGGCCTGTTCGCGATGGCCTCGGGCGGGCTGATGGGCACCGGCCTGGGCGCGGGCAACCCCACCCAGGTGCCGCTGTCCTTCTCGGACATGATCCTCACGGCCATCGGCGAGGAGCTCGGCTTCGTGGGCCTGGCCGCCGTGCTCGTCCTGTACCTCCTGCTCGTCACCCGCATGATGCGCGCCGCCCTCGGCGTGCGCGACGCGTTCGGCAAGGTGCTCGCCTCCGGCCTGGCCTTCACCATGGCGTGGCAGGTGTTCGTGGTGATGGGCGGCGTGACCCTCGTGCTGCCGCTCACCGGCCTCACGACGCCGTTCCTCGCCGCCGGCGGCTCGTCGCTGCTGGCCAACTGGATCATCGTGGGGCTCGTGCTGCGCATCTCGAACGCCGCCCGCCGTCCCGTGGTCGTGGACGGGATGGTCAACGCGTCCGGGCCCGGCGCCGGCCACCTCGACCCCGGCACGGCGCTCCCGGCGGCGGCCGTGCCCCCGGGAGGAGGTGAGGAGCGGTGAACGAGGCGATCCGACGCACGTGGACCGTCATGGCGGCCATGATCCTGGTGCTCGCGCTGGCCGCGTCCGTCATCCAGGTGCTGGCCGCGGACCAGCTCAAGACGCACGCCCTGAACTCGCGGCAGATGTTCCTGGAGTTCGGCGCCCCGCGCGGGCCGATCCTCGTGGACGGCGAGCCGATCGCCGAGTCCGTCCCCTCCGACGACGCGTACCACTACCAGCGCGTCTACCACGAGCCCGAGCTGTACGCCCCGCTCACAGGCTTCTATTCGCTCACCTACGGCACCGACGGGCTGGAGGCGGCCATGAACGAGCAGCTCTCCGGCACCCCCACGTCCCAGTTCGTGGACCGCGCCATGGAGATCATCACGGGTGCCACGCCTGAGGGCGACCAGGTGGAGCTGACGATCGACCCCGAGCTGCAGCGCCTGGCGTACGACGCGCTCCCGGACGGCGTGCGCGCCTCCGCCGTGGTCACGGACCCGACGACAGGCGAGATCCTGGCCATGGTGTCGAAGCCGAGCTTCGACTCCAACGCGCTCTCCTCGCACAGCCCGGCCGAGGCGCAGGCGGCCATGGCCGCGATCGACCAGATCCCCGGTGCCAGCGCGTACCGCAACCGCGCCGCGGAGCAGCTCGTGTCCCCCGGCTCCACGTTCAAGCTGATCGACGCGGTGGCCATGCTCGAGTCCGGTGACTACACCCCGGACGGGACGGTGGACATCCCCGCCGCGTGGACGCTGCCCGGCACGACCACGGAGCTGCCCAATTACGACGGCTCACCGTGCAACACCGTGGGGCGTCAGACCCTCACGTGGGCGCTGGCGCAGTCCTGCAACACGCCGTTCGCCATGGCCGCCGTCGAGCTGGGCCAGGACCGGATCCGGGAGGTCGCCGAGCGGTTCGGCTTCAACGACTCCTTCGACTACCCGCTGCCCGTGACCGGCTCCGTGTTCCCCTCCGACCTGGACGACGCCGCGCTGGCGCAGTCCTCGATCGGCCAGCGGGACGTGCAGGCCACCGCGCTGCAGATGGCCATGGTGGCCGCCGGCATCGCGAACGACGGCGTGGTCATGGAGCCGCAGCTGATCAAGGCGGTCCGCCGTTCGGACCTCACCACGGTGCAGGAGTTCAGCCCCCGTGAGCGCGGCCGGGCCACGACCCCCGAGGTGGCCGGGCAGGTCTCGGACATGATGGTCTCGGCGGTGGAGGACGGCATCCTGGGATCCGTGCAGTCGGACACGGTGCGGATCGCGGCGAAGTCGGGCACGGCCGAGGTCGGGGACACGGGCAACGTGCACTCCTGGATCACCGGCTTCGACGCGAGCGAGAACCCCCGGGCGGCCGTGACGATCGTGGTGGAGGACGAGCCGCCGGGGGTTGGACATCAGACAGTCGTCAGTGGCATGAAGGCAATCATGGAAGCGGTGGTCACGGAATGAGGCCGACATCGGGCATCACCCTCGGCGGCAGGTACCAGTTGACCGATCGCATCGCGATCGGCGGCATGGGCGAGGTGTGGAAGGCGCGGGACAAGGTCCTGGGCCGGATCACCGCCGTGAAGATCCTCAAGGAGGAGTACACAGGTGACCCCAACTTCCTGCGCCGCTTCCGGGCGGAGGCCCAGCACACGGCGCTGCTGAACCACCCCGGCGTCGCCAACGTCTACGACTACGGCGAGGAGAAGGGCTCCGCCTACCTCGTCATGGAGCTCGTGCCGGGCCAGCCACTGTCCTCCATCCTCGAGAAGGAGAAGGTGCTCTCCCCCGAGCGGACCCTGCGGATCATCGCGCAGACGGCGGCCGCGCTCTCGGCTGCCCACGCCCAGGGGCTCGTGCACCGCGACGTCAAGCCCGGCAACCTCATGATCACGCCCACCGGCCGGGTGAAGGTGACGGACTTCGGCATCGCGCGCCTGGCGGACCAGGTCCCGCTCACGGCCACCGGCCAGGTGATGGGCACCGCCCAGTACCTCGCGCCCGAACAGGCCACGGGGCAGCAGGCCACCGGCTCCTCCGACCTCTACTCGCTGGGCATCATCGGCTACGAGGCCCTCGCCGGGCATCGCCCGTTCACGGGCGAGTCCCAGATCGCGATCGCCCTCGCCCAGGTCAACGACACCCCGCCGCCCCTGCCGGACACCGTCCCGGCCCAGGTGCGCGCCCTGATCATGTGCATGCTCTCGAAGGACCCCAAGGAGCGGCCCTCGGACGCGACCGCGCTCTCGGAGGCCGCCGACGCGCTGCGTCGCAAGGACACCCGCGGCGCCGTGGAGGCCGTGCCCGGCCTGGCCGTCTTCCTCGAGGAGCAGGGCGTGGCCGACCCCTCGGGCGCCGAGACCGCTCCCCTGGACTACGACGGCATGCGCACCACCCATCCCCGCGCCGAGGGCACCCGGACAGACGGCTCCCCCGCCACCGCGGCGCTGCCGGTGACCGCGGCCCAGCCCCGCACCGACGACGACGCCCGCGGCCCCGGCGCCGCCGGTGCGGCGGCCGTGGGCGCGGCCGGTGCGGCCGGCGCCGCCGCGAGCGCGAGCACGCGCGACCACGAGATCGCCGCCGTGCGCGACCAGCAGACCCGCCCGGGCGACGTCGTGGACCCTGGCCCGCCCGCCGGGGGCGGCTCCGCGCCCGCCCGCCGGCGACGCGCCAACCCCTGGCCGCTGTGGGCACTGCTCGGGCTCGTGGTGTTCGCCCTCCTGGGGGCGCTGCTGTGGCCGCTGCTCACGGGTGGCCGCGGCAACGGCGGCTCGGCGCCGGCGACCTCGCAGGAGGAGTCGTCCGTGAACGTGGACCCGGAGGCGTACAGGGGTCGCCCCGTGAGCGAGGTGCGCACCGAGCTCGAGGGACTCGGCCTGGCGGTGCGCGAGGAGGACCGCGACGCGCAGAGCCCGCAGGGCACCGTCGAGGAGATCAACCCCGTGGGGGCGCTGCGGCGCGGTGAGACCGTCACGCTGGCCGTCTCCACCGGTGAGGGCGTCATCCCGGAGGGACTCGTGGGCCAGCCCGTGGAGAGCGCGATCCAGACGCTGCGCGACCGCGGCTTCACCGTGGACCGGGTGGACGACCCGTCCGCCGACGGCGCCGACGGCGAGGTGGTGCGCGTGGTGCCCGGCGAGGGCGAGCGTCACCGCTACGACACGCACGTGCAGCTGATCGTGGCCACCGGCGGGTCCGACGCCGCGCCGACCCGCGAGGCCTCCCAGCCCGCCTCGGAGCCGGAGCCCAGCGCGTCGGAGGAGCCGAGCACCGGGCCGAGCCCGTCGGCCTCGGACGAGCCCAGCCCGTCCCCCACCGCCGAATCCCCGACGGCCACCGCCGACCCGGAGCCCACGCCGGAGCCGTCCGAGGAGCCGACGACGCCCACGGCGGATCCGACGACGGAGTCCTCCGGGGAGTCCACGGCGCCGACGGGCCAGCCCACCACCGACCCGTCCGCTGACGCGCGCGGCGCGGAGGCCTCCTCCGCCGACGCGCGTGGCGCGCAGGCCTCGTCCGCCGACGCCACGCCCTCCGCCTGAGCGGCGGGCGGGACGACCACGCGGACGTGTCTGTGGACGAGCAGAGGACCCTGAACGGGCGGTACCGGATCGGTGAGCTGATCGGGCGCGGCGGCATGGCGGACGTCTTCCGCGGCGAGGACCTGCGGCTGCACCGCCCGGTGGCGGTGAAGCTGATGCGCCGGGATCTGGCGCGCGACCCGCACTTCCAGGCGCGCTTCCGCAAGGAGGCGCGCTCGGCGGCCTCCCTGAACCACCCCTCGATCGTCTCCGTGTACGACACGGGCGAGGTCTCCCTCGAGGACGGCCTCCATCCGGTGGACTGCCCGTTCCTGGTGATGGAGCTCGTCTCCGGCCGGACGCTGCGGGAGATCCTGCACGCCGAGGGCGCCGTGGGCCCGGACCGCGCCGTGGCCTGGACCCGGGGCGTGCTGGAAGCGCTCGAGCACGCGCACGAGGAGGGCATCGTCCACCGCGACGTGAAGCCCGCGAACGTCATGGTCACGGACACGGGCACCGTGAAGGTGATGGACTTCGGGATCGCCCACGCGCTGGCAGACACCTCCGCCACCACGTCGCAGACCCAGGCCGTGGTGGGCACCGCCCTGTACCTGGCCCCGGAGCAGGCGACGGGCCGCACCGTGGACGGCCGCGCCGACCTCTACGCGGCCGGCTGCCTGCTGTTCGAGCTGCTCACAGGCCGGCCCCCCTTCACGGGCGACACGCCGCTGGCCGTGGCCTACCAGCACGTGCGCGAGGAGCCGCCGGCGCCCTCCGACGTCGACCCCGACCTGCCGCCCGCGTTCGACCCCGTGGTGCTGCGCGCCCTGCGCAAGGATCCGCAGGACCGGTTCCCCACCGGCGCCGCGTTCCTCGCGGCCCTCGAGGAGGCCGCGGCGGATCCGCACGCCGCCCCCGGCCGTCACACCCCGCCGCTCGGTGCCGGCCATCCCGCCCCAGTCGGCGCGGGCGGCGCGGTGCCGCGCGCCACGCCCGCGGAGCACGGGGCCGACGACGCCGACGTGCCGACGGCCACGGTCCCGCTGACCCGGCCGACGCCCTCCGCCCCGGCCGAGCCGGACGTCGCACAACCCCAGGCGGCGAACCACGCCGTCGCGGGTGCGGGACTGCCCGGCGCCGCCTCCGCCGCGCAGCTGGCCGCCGCCGCCGCCATGGACGGCCCCCGCCCGGTGACCGGCGGCCAGCCGGTGACGCCCGGTGCAGCCGCGACGCCCGGTGCAGCCGCGACGCCCCGGCCCGAACCGCCGCCCCGAGACACGCCGGCACCGGCGACGGCCACACCCCGTCGCGTCCGACGCCGCGTCCGCCGGCGCACGCTCCTGGCGGCCGGCGTGGTCCTGGTCGTGCTGGCCCTGGTCCTGGCGCCGTGGCTCGCGGCGGCCCTGCGCAACACCGTGGAGGTGCCCGCGGTGGTGGGGCTGCAGCAGGACGAGGCGGTCGCGGCGCTCGAGGACGCGGGCCTGGTGGCCGTCGTCTCGTCCGCGTACATGGCCGACGCCCCGGACGGGACCGTTACCCAGAGCGACCCGCAGACGGGCACGGAGGTGCCCCGCGGGGCCGAGGTGCGGGTCCGGGTGTCCCGCGGCGAGGAGGGTATCGCGCTGTCCGACTCCCTGCACGGGCTGTCCGAGGACGCGGCCCGCCGCGAGCTGGAACGGCTGGGCCTGCGCGTCTCCTCCGTGCTGTACCAGGACGACGGCCGACTCGAGCGCGGGCTGCTCGCCCGCACCGACCCCGCGATGGGCACCCACGTGCCGCCCGGCTCCTCCGTGGTGCTGCACCTGTCCAGCGGCATGGTCGCCGTGCCGGACGTGGTGGGGATGAGCGCTCCGGACGCGCGGCGTCAGCTGGCGCTGAGCGCCCCCGAGCTGCGCGTGCGGATCCAGGACGAGGACGGCGCGACCACCGACACCGGCACGGTCGTGGCCCAGGATCCGCCCGCCGGCGTCCGCGTGGACAACCGTTCCTCCCTGACCCTGACGGCGTCCTCGTGGATCGCGCCCACGGCCGAGCCCTCCGAGCCGGCGCCGCCGTCCAGCGAGGCGCCCGAGCCCACGCCGTCGGCGTCCGCGTCACCGAGCCCCCCGCCGTCGGAGAGCGCGGAGCCCTCCGAGAGCGCGGAGCCGTCGCCCTCGCCGTCCGCCTCGGCCACGCCCACCCCCGAGCCGACGGCGACCGCGACGCCGTCGCCGACGCAGAGCCCGTCGTCGACGTCGGCGGCCCCGTCGACCTCGCCGGGGCCGACCGAGCAGTCACCGAGCACCTCGCCCACCGGGACGCCGGTGGACCCGCTGCCGACGCTGACGCCGGACCCCGAGCCCTCGATCGATCCGCCGCCGTCCACCTGAGCGGACGGGGCGCCGTCCGACCCGCGAACCGGGCCCCGGGACCGGTCAGTCCTGGCGGACGAGGGGCGAGAGCCGGCCGCCGCGCTCGGCGGCCCCGGAGAGCCCCACGGACTCGAGCCAGTTGCCGAGCATCCGGTAGCCGCCCTCGGTGAGCACGGACTCGGGGTGGAACTGCACGCCCCACAGGGGCGCGGTGCGGTGGGCCAGTCCCATCACGACGCCGTCCTCGGTCTCGGCGGTGATCTCCAGGACCGCCTCGTCCACGGTGGGCCGCACGGCGGCCAGCGAGTGGTAGCGGGTGGCGGTGAACGGCGAGGGGACGCCCTCGAACATGGGGTGCTCGCCGTGGCGGACCAGGGACGTCTTGCCGTGCATGAGGGACTCCGCGTGCGTCACGGTGGCGCCGAACGCCTCCGCGATGGCCTGGTGCCCCAGGCACACCCCGAAGAGCGGACGGCCGCCGTCGGCGGCGGAGCGGATGAGGTCGAGGGAAACACCGGCGTCGGCGGGCGCGCCCGGCCCGGGCGAGATGAGCACCGCCGTGTGCTCGGCCGCGAGCTCGAGGGCGCGGCCGGGGGTGACCTCGTCGTTGCGGATCACGGTGGTGCGGGCCCCGAGCTGCTCGAGGTAGCCCACCAGGGTGTAGACGAAGCTGTCGTAGTTGTCGACGACGAGGACGGAGACCTCGGGGCTCTGCACGGGGGCGCTCTTTCCTCCCCGCCGCGTGGGAGCGGGGTGCATAGACTGGCCGGGCACGTCGCTGACCCCGGTCCTGGGCAGGTCAGCAGGATACCGTCCCCGCCCCGGTCCCCGCCGGTGGGGGCGCCCACCACCCCCCCACCCGAGGAGAAGACCCGTGGCAGCACCCGCCGGCAAGCGCAAGGACTCGGCCCGTCGGAAGCGCGAGGAGCTCGAGGCCGCGCGCCGCAGCCGCTCCGCCGTGCGGACGGACCTCGGGGACGTGGACCCGGGTCCGAAGCCCCTCTCCCCCGTGTACAAGGCCGTGATGTTCGGCCTGCTGATCCTCGGCCTGCTCTGGATCATCGTCTACTACCTGACCCAGGGCCTCTTCCCGATCGTGCAGATCGGCGGCTGGAACATCCTCGTGGGCTTCGGCATCGCGCTCGTCGGGTTCCTCATGATGTCCCGCTGGAGCGAATGACACACGTGTAGTTCTCCACAGCGGTGGACAACCCTGTGGATGGCCGATCCGCACGATCCCGCCCGGAGACGAGTTGTCCCCGGAGTTGTCCACAGGTGTGGACACCCCTGTGGGAAGAAGTGCACACCCCGCTGTGGAGAACTCCGGGGACGGTCGGGGACGACGGCCTAGCCGAGCAGGCCGGCC
This sequence comes from Micrococcus sp. R8502A1, assembly GCF_006704135.1. NCBI lineage: Bacteria > Bacillati > Actinomycetota > Actinomycetes > Micrococcales > Micrococcaceae > Micrococcus > Micrococcus sp. R8502A1. Next base: position 51,355 of record NZ_VIGS01000008.1, on the reverse strand, counting down.
ACCGTGACCCGGGCGGCGCCGAGCACCGTGAGCGCCGCCAGCGCCGCCGCCACGACCACGAGGCCGGCCGCCTGGGCGCCCACGGACGGCACACGCGCCCGCCCGGGGCGCAGCCCGCCGGCCAGGGAGAACACGACGGCGACGACGGCGCCCGTCAGCAGCCCGCCCACGTGCACCTGCCAGGCCACCCCGGGCAGCAGGAACGAGAACACGAGGTTCAGGCCGATCAGCACGGCGATCGAGCGCACCTGCCCGCCCCGCACCCGGGTGAACAGGAACAGGGCCGCGAACATGCCGTACACGGCACCGGACGCCCCGACGACGGGCTGCAGCGGGTCCGAGACCCACAGTGCGAACACCGCACCGCCCACGGCGGAGAGCACGTAGAGGGCGAGGAACCGCCACCAGCCCAGCGCGGGCTCGAGCACGCGCCCGATCACCCACAGCGCGAGCATGTTCAGCAGCAGGTGCGTGGGGCCGGTGACGTCGTGCACGAGCGCGTAGGAGGCCATCCGCCACGGCTCCATGCCGTACGGGGACGTGTAGAGCCCGGCGTACCAGAGCGCTTCGGTCACGCCGGACGCCTGATCCCGGGTCATCCACTGCGCCGCGTAGACCACCACCGTGACCGCCAGCAGGATCCAGGTGACGGGCGAGGCGGCGAAGCCCGTCCGCCGTCGGACCGGGACCGTCGCGGCGGCGCCGGCGGCGGGGGCCGCCGTCGGAGCGGGGCCGGCCACGACGCCGGACGCACAGTCCACGCAGACCGGCCCGGCCGCGGAGCCGGGACGCTGGCAGTCGAGGCACGCGGGGCGCCGGCACACGGCGCAGCGCACATACGCGGCACGGCCCGGATGCCGCGGGCACACCGGGGGTGTGCCGTCCGCGGAGTCCGGGCCGTGCGGGTCAGAGGGGGTGGTGCTCACCGAGGGGCTGCTCAGGCCTCGTCGATGTCGATGGACTCGATGACGACGTCCTCGAGCGGGCGGTCACGGGGATCGGTGGCGACGGCGTTGAGCTCGTCCACGACCTTCTGGGAGGCCTCGTCCTTCACCTCGCCGAAGATGGTGTGCTTGCCGTTGAGCCAGCCGGTGGGCACGGAGGTGATGAAGAACTGCGAGCCGTTGGTGCCGGGGCCGGCGTTGGCCATGGCCAGCAGGTAGGGACGGTCGAACTGCAGCTCGGGGTGGATCTCGTCGCCGAACTGGTAGCCGGGGCCGCCGATGCCCATGCCGAGCGGGTCGCCGCCCTGGATCATGAAGTCCTTGATGATGCGGTGGAACACGGTGCCGGAGTACAGCGGGGCGCCGTTGTTCTTCTCACCGGTCTGCGGGTGGGTCCACTCCTGCTCGCCGGTGGCGAGACCCACGAAGTTCTTCACGGTCTTCGGGGCGTGGTTGCCGAACAGCTCGACGACGATGTCGCCGTGGTTCGTGTGGATGGTCGCGGTGTGCGTCTTGTTCGCCATGCGCCCCATTGTTCCATCCGCGGCGGCGGGCCGTCCGGATCCCGCCGTCCGGGGGCGGGTCTTCCGCGATCGGCGTACGCACTCCCGGCGTGCCGGGACCCGTGCCACGGCGGGGGTCGGCCACTAGGCTGGGCCTCGAGGACCACCGCGTTCAACGACCATCCAGAACTCACGGGAGGCATCACATGGCTCGCAAGACCCTGCACGACGAGATCCAGCACGACGGCGACGCGAACGCGTTCGTCGCACGCCAGGCGGAGAACCTGCGCCACTGGGCCGCCCCGAAGGTGGAGTCCACCCGCGCCTGGAGCGAGGTGGCCGCGGCCTACGGGCTGATCGGCGGCTCCGCCGCGGCCGAGGAGGGCCGCCGCAAGGCCCAGGACGCCAAGAAGGAGTACGGCCCCGTGGTCGAGCGCGGGGCGCGGAAGGCCGGCGAGGCCGTCGCGCACCAGTACGGGCTGCTGGCCCCCGCCGTCGCCAAGGGCGTGGACACCGTCCAGGACTTCCTCGAGCACCTGCAGGCCCAGGCGCAGGACGCCGGCCACGAGGTGCAGCAGCAGTTCGCCGCGGCGCGCAAGGACGCTGAGAAGGCCGCGAAGAAGGGCCGCCGTCGTGGGGGCCGCAAGGCCACGCAGCTGCGCCGGGACGGCCGCCAGGCCGCCAAGGGCCTGCGCAAGGACGCGAAGAAGGCCGCCAAGGGCGCCCGTAAGGACGCGCAGCGGTCCGCCGCCCTGTTCAGCGACCGTGCCGGTCAGGCCAAGGACGCCGCCGCGGCGGGCGGCCTGACCCTCGCCGGTCTCCTCGCCACGGGTCTGTCCGCGCTGCAGGAGCAGGGCGGGAAGGTAGCCCCGCAGGTGCAGGCCCGCCTGGCCGACGCCGGCGACTACGCCCAGCGCCGCAAGGAGGAGGTCCTCCCCGTGGCCGCCGCCCGCCTGGCCGACGGCGCCGCGCACGCCCGCAAGACCGCCCACGACGTCGAGGTCCCGGACGCCCTGGAGCAGGCCCTGATCAAGCTCACCGGGGACAAGGCGATCGTGAAGCGCCTGCGCAAGGGTGCCGAGCAGTACGCCGGCGCGGCCGAGAAGGACCTGAACCGTGCCGCCGGTCGCCGGGCCTCCCGCTCGGGCGGCCGCTCCTGGATCGTCGCGGGCATGGCGGCCGCCGCCGCCGGCGCCGGCTTCGCCCTGTGGCGCCTGACCAAGCCGGTGCAGGATCCGTGGACCGCCCCGGTGCCGGGCCCGATCACCGCGAACATCCCGGTGGTGGAGGCGAACAACCCCTACGCCCAGCAGCAGAAGGTCGTGGCCGAGGCCGGCTCGGCCGCGGCGGGCCAGGGCGTGCGGGTGGACACCGCCACCCCGGACCCGGTGGCCGCCGCCAACGCGAAGGTGCTGGGCGTCCAGCCCGGGCAGCAGCGCTGACCCGCTCCCCCCCGTGCCCTGAGCGCGCAGCGGACGACGCCCGGCCCGCGCATCCTCGGCAGGACCGAGGGGCGCGGGCCGTCGCGCGTCCGGACGCCGGTCGGGGCGGGGCCCGGTGGGCGGCCATCGAACGGGGCGCGGGCCTTGTCCGCCGCCGGGAGCACGCGGGAGGCTGGAAGCGCCCGGGATCCCGACGCCGGGCGGAGGAGTGATCCGCATGAGCACGACCCTGACCCTCTTCGGCCACTCGGCCGTCCGCCTCGAGAAGGCCGGCCGACGCCTCGCGTTCGACCCCGGCGCGTTCAGCGACGCGGCGGTCCTGGACGGCGCGGATGCCGTCCTCGTGACACACGGCCACCCGGACCACGTGGTCCCCGAGCAGCTGGCCAGGGCCGTGGCCGGCACGGAGGCGCACGTGTGGGCGCCACGGGACCTCACGGGGCCGCTGGCGGAGGCGGGGCTCGACGCCGGGCGCGTGCATACGGCCGTGCCCGGGGAGACGTTCGAGGCCGCCGGCTTCCGGGTGGAGGTGCTCGGCGGGGAGCACGCGGTGATCCACGCCGAGGTGCCGCGCCCGGTGAACGTGTCCTACCTCGTGGACGGGGCCGTGCTGCACCCCGGCGATTCGTTCACGGTGCCGGACGCCGACGTCGAGGTGCTCCTGCTGCCCGTCGCGGCGCCGTGGCTGCGCATCGCGGACGTGGTGGACCAGATGCGGGCCATCGCGGCGACGCACACCCGCCCCATCCACGACGGCATCCTCAGCGAGGACGGCAAGGGCGTGGTGGACGGGGTGCTCTCGGGGCTCGCCGAGGGCGTGACCGACTACCGGCGTCTGGCCCCCGGGGAGCCCTGGACGTTCTGAGGCACGGGGAGGCGACGGCGGCCGACCCGGGGCCGGTCACCAGCTGAGGGTGATCTCCAGTTCGGCGCCGCCGCCATCCTCGACCTCGAGCTCCACCTCGAGGCCCACGCGGTCCGGGACGGTGACGACCACGTCGCGGTCGCCGTGCTCGATCCGCACCTCGTTCTGCCGGGAGAGCTGGTCGGCGAGGTCGCGCAGGCGTGCGGCGGCCTGCTCGCGGCTGAGGGTCTGCTGCTGCTCGTGCTCGAAGAGGTCCTTGCCCATGGCACCGACGGTAGTCGGTGGGCGGGGTGCGCGCGACGGACGGGCCCCGGCGCGGCCGACGCCGGGGCCCGTGCGGGTCAGCGGGACGCGGCCGGGGCGACGGCGGGGTTCTCGTCGCGGTGGATCTCGAAGCCGGGTGCCCGGTAGGTGGGCTCCCGGCGCTTGAGGGCGCGGATGACGAGCAGGGTCACCGGCACGATGAGGATCTCCACGAGCGTCTTGTAGCCGAAGCCGGTCACCGTGTAGTTCGCCAGTTCCAGCAGCGAGATGGTGCCGGCGTAGGCGATGGTGCAGAAGATCAGGGTGTCGAAGAACTGGCCGACCACGGTGGAGAGGATGAGCCGGAAGGCCACGTGCCGTTCCTTCATGCGCTCCTTGAGGCGGACCACGATGGACGCGTTGAGCAGGGAGCCCACGAGGAACGCGACGAAGCCGGCCACGGTGATCCGCAGCATGGGCGCGAGGGCCTGGTCCCAGACCTCGAAGCCCTCGACGGGCGTGGTCCAGGAGACCACCGTGTAGGTGAGGGCGGCGAGCACGAGCATCGTGAAGCCCAGGACGATGGCCCGGCGGGCCCGGCGCCAGCCGTACACCTCGGCGAGGATGTCGCCGACGATGTACGCGAACGGGAACAGGAAGGCGCCGCCGTCGAAGATGAGGGGGCCGCCGTCGTAGAAGAGGTCGGAGACGATCGGGACGGTGGGGCCGTAGAAGAGCTTGGCCGCGGTGACGCCGGAGAGGATGAGGAGGGCGATGAAGACGCCCACGAAGATGTCGTAGTAGCTCGCGGGCACCCGGGCGTAGGCCGGAGTGCCCTGCCCAGGGGCGGGTCGGTCGGGGGACGGGGTGTCGATGGTGGTGTTCACCGGACCATCCAACACCACGCACGACGGCGACGGGAGCGGTGGGCGGGTCCGGCGGCGGGGGTTCGGGGCAGGCCATCCCCGTCCCTCCGTGGGCAGAAACGCCCTCTCTTCTGCCCACGGGGCCCGAAGTCCTGCGGTTTGTGCCCCAGGAGCCCCCGGGTCGCCGGTTTCTGCCCACGGTGCCGGCGCCGGCGGCCACCCTGGGCATACGAAAGGGCCCGGGAGTCTCACGACTCCCGGGCCCTTCTTCGGTGGAGGCAAGGGGACTCGAACCCCTAACCCCCTGCTTGCAAAGCAGGTGCGCTACCAATTGCGCCATGCCCCCGTGAGGACCGGTCAGTCCTCCGGTGCCGGCTCGACGCCGTCGGCGTCCTCCGGCAGGTCGTCCGTGGCCGTGGCCCAGACGTCCTTCCCCGCACTGTTCTCCCGCCAGAGACGCGCCCCATAGGCAGCTGCCGCGGCGCTGACCACGAGGGCCACGCGTGCCAGTCGACCCATGGGAAGACCTCCGGAGACGAACGGAGCCCCAGCGGACCGGGGCTCTGTGTGGTGGGAGTGGGCGTACCAAGACTTGAACTTGGGACCTCTTCGTTATCAGCGAAGCGCTCTAACCGCCTGAGCTATACGCCCTCACCGTCGCTCACGGCTGACGCCGTTCACAACAGGAGATGACTGTACAGGAACGCCGACGCCCCGCGCAAATCCGCGCGGGGCGTCGTCGAGGGTCTGCTCAGTCGTCCGTCAGCGTGACGCCGAGGCCGCCCACGAGGCTCGCGCAGAGGTTGTAGAGCAGCGCGGCCACGGTGGCCAGGGCGGTCAGCAGGATGACGTTGACCACGGCCAGCACGGTGGCCAGCGAGGTCACGGTGCTCAGCGGGGCCAGGGACGCCACGGTGTAGCGCCCGGCCTCGGAGCCGAGCACGGTGCCGATCACGTCGTTGACCCTGTCGAAGATCCCGAGGACGTCGGACAGCGAGTACAGCGCCACCGCCGCCACCACCGTGAGGATGCCCAGCGCCACCGAGAGCAGGAACGCCAGCTTCAGCACGGACCACGGGTCCACCCGGGTCAGGACCAGGCGGGCGCGGCGCACCTTGGCCTTCGGGACGGCGCGGACCAGGTCCTCCTGCGAGGACCCGCTGGCCTTGCGCACCGGGCGGCCGGACCGCGGCTCGGCGGCCTTCCCGGTGCTCCGCCCCTGGCCGGGACGCGACGACGCGGACGTGCTCACTGCTCTCCTCCGTCTGCACCCTCACCGGCGTCCTGCGTCAGGGCGTCCTCCGGTGCGGCTACGGGGTCGGTCGGGTCGATGTCTGCGTCCAAGGGTACATCCGGCCCCGCCTCGGCCTCGGCGTCCGCCTTCGCCTCCATCTCCTGCTCGTTATTCAGGGTGACGGCGACGATCCGGTCCCGCTTGTCCGGCTTGGCGAAGATCACGCCCATCGTGTCGCGGCCCTTGGCCGGCACACCGGCGACGGCGGAGCGCACCACCTTGCCCGAGGCCATCACCACGAGGACCTCCTGGTCCTCGCGCACCACGAGACCGCCGGCGAGCTCGCCGCGGTCGTCCACGAGCTTGGCGACCTTGATACCGAGGCCGCCGCGGTTCTGCAGGCGGTACTCGTCCACGTGGGTGCGCTTGGCGAAGCCGCCGTCCGTGACGGTGAAGACGTAGCCGTCCTCCTCCACCACGTCCATCGTCAGCAGGGAGTCGTCGTCGCGGAACTTCATGCCCGTCACGCCCGAGGTCGCGCGGCCCATGGGACGCAGCGCCTCGTCCGTGGCGGTGAACCGCAGGGACTGGCCCTTGTGCGAGATCAGGATGAGGTCGTCGTCGGGCGAGACCACGCGGGCCGAGACCAGCTCGTCCCCCTCGCGCAGCTTGATGGCGATCAGGCCGGCGGTGCGGTTCGTGTCGTAGTCCAGCAGCGGCGTCTTCTTCACGAGGCCGCCGCGCGTGGCGAGCACGAGGTACGGGGCCCGGCCGTAGTCCACGAGCGGCTGGATCTGGGCGATCCGCTCGTCCGGCTGGAACGCGAGCAGGTTGGCCACGTGCTGGCCCTTCGCGTCGCGGCCGGCCTCGAGCAGCTCGTACGTCTTGATCCGGTACACGCGGCCGAAGTTCGTGAAGAACAGCAGCCAGTGGTGCGTGGACACGGTGAGGAAGTGCTCGACGACGTCGTCGCCGCGCAGCATCGCCCCGCGCACGCCCTTGCCACCGCGCGCCTGGGACCGGTACTGGTCGATCCGGGTGCGCTTGACGTAGCCGCCGCGGGTGATGGAGACGACCATCTCCTCCTCGGGGATCAGGTCCTCGATGGACATGTCGCCGTCGAAGCCGGCCATGATCTCGGTGCGGCGGTCATCGCCGTGCTTGGCCACGATCTCGGCGAGCTCCTCGGAGATGACCTCGCGCTGACGCTGCGGGGACTCCAGGATCCGGTTGTACTCGGCGATCTTCGCCATGAGGTCGTCGTACTCGTCCTGGATCTTCTGGGACTCCAGGGCGGCGAGCTGGCGCAGCTGCATCTGCAGGATGGCCTGGGCCTGGACGTCGTCGATGTCCAGGAGCTCCTTGAGGGCCTCGCGGGCCACGTCCGCCGAGGCCGAACGGCGGATGGTCGCGATGACCTCGTCCAGCATGTCCAGGGCCTTGAGCAGGCCGCGCAGGATGTGCGCGCGCTCCTCGGCCTTGCGCTTGCGGAACGCGGTGCGGCGCACGATCACGTCGATCTGGTGCTTCACCCAGTGGTGCACGAAGCCGTCCAGGGACAGGGTGCGCGGCACGCCGTCCACGAGCGCGAGCATGTTGGCCGAGAAGTTCGACTGCAGCTCGGTGTGCTTGTAGAGGTTGTTCAGCACCACCTTGGCGACGGCGTCGCGCTTGAGCACGATCACCAGGCGCTGGCCGGTGCGGCCGGAGGTCTCGTCGCGCATGTCCGCGATGCCGCTGATCTTGCCGTCCCGCACCATCTCCGCGATCTTCGCGGCGAGGTTGTCCGGGTTGGTCATGTAGGGCAGCTCGGTGACCACAAGGCACGTGCGGCCCTGGATCTCCTCCACGTTGACCACGGCGCGCATGGTGATGGGGCCGCGGCCGGTCCGGTAGACCTCCTCGATGCCCTTGCGGCCCAGGATCTGGGCGCCCGTGGGGAAGTCGGGGCCGTGCACGCGGGCCAGGAGCGCCTCGAGCAGCTCCTCGCGGGTGGCCTCGGGGTGCTCGAGGTACCACTGCACGCCCGCGGCCACCTCGCGCATGTTGTGCGGCGGGATGTTCGTGGCCATGCCGACGGCGATGCCCGAGGAGCCGTTGACCAGCAGGTTCGGGTACCGGGCGGGCAGGACGACGGGCTCCTGCTGCTTGCCGTCGTAGTTGTCCTGCATGTCGACGGTGTCCTCGTCGATGTCCCGGACCATCTCCATGGCCAGCGGGGCCATCTTGGTCTCGGTGTAGCGCTGGGCGGCCGCGCCGTCGTTGCCCGGGGAGCCGAAGTTGCCCTGGCCGAGCGCCAGCGGGTAGCGCTGGACCCAGTCCTGGATGAGGCGCACGAGGGCGTCGTAGATCGCGGTGTCGCCGTGCGGGTGGTAGTTGCCCATCACGTCGCCCACCACGCGGGCGGACTTGTTGAACGCACGGTCCGGGCGGTAGCCGCCGTCGTACATCGCGTAGAGCACGCGACGGTGCACGGGCTTGAGGCCGTCGCGCACGTCCGGCAGCGCGCGGCCGACGATCACGGCCATCGCGTAGTCCAGGTACGAGCGCTTCATCTCCGACTCGAGGTCGACGGGCTCGACCTTGTCGGCGGCGCCCTCGGGGAGCACGTAGTGCTCCACCTCGATGTCCAGGCCGGTCTGCGGGGGCTGCGGGGTCGGGGCGCCCTCGACGGGCTCGTCCGGGGTCTGGGGGGTGGTCTCGTCGCTCACGCGGGTCCTCTCGTGCTCCCCGCGACGGCGGGGAGGGGGGTCGGCTCAGGCAGGTCTGCGGGTCCGGCTCAGACGTCCAGGAAGCGGATGTCCTTGGCGTTCTGCTGGATGAAGGTGCGGCGGGACTCCACGTCCTCGCCCATGAGCATGGAGAAGACGGCGTCCGCGGCGGCGGCGTCCTCCATGGTCACCTGCAGCAGGGTGCGGTGCTCCGGGTCCATGGTGGTGTCCCAGAGCTCCTGGTAGTTCATCTCGCCCAGGCCCTTGTAGCGCTGCACGCCGTTGTCCTTGGGGTAGCGCCAGCCCTTGGCCAGGCCGGCCTCGACGGCGGCGTCGCGCTCCTCGTCGGAGAACACGTAGTCGTGCGGGGCGTTGGACCACTTGATGCGGTACAGCGGCGGCTGCGCGAGGAACACGTGGCCGGCCTCGATGAGCGGGCGCATGTACCGGAACAGCACGGTCAGCAGCAGCGTGGTGATGTGCTGGCCGTCCACGTCCGCGTCCGCCATGAGCACGATCTTGTGGTACCGCAGCTTGGAGATGTCGAACTCCTCGCCGATGTTGGTGCCGAACGCCGTGATCATCGACTGGATCTCGGCGTTGCCGAGGGCCTTGTCCAGGCGGGCGCGCTCCACGTTCAGGATCTTGCCGCGCAGCGGCAGGATGGCCTGCGTCTCCGGGTTGCGGCCCTGCTTGGCCGAGCCGCCGGCGGAGTCGCCCTCCACGATGTACACCTCGCAGCGTTCGGGGTCCTTCGAGGAGCAGTCGGCCAGCTTGCCGGGCATGCCGAAGGACTCCAGCGGGGACTTGCGGCGCGCGTTGTCCCGGGCCTTGCGGGCGGCCAGGCGGGCGTGCGAGGCCATGATGGCCTTGCGGATGATCTCCTTGGCCGGGCCCGGATTGCGCTCGAACCAGTCGCCGAGGTGGTCCGTGACCGCCTTGGACACGAACCCGCGGGCCTCGGAGTTGCCGAGCTTGGTCTTGGTCTGGCCCTCGAACTGCGGCTCGGAGAGCTTCACGGAGATCACGGCGGTCAGGCCCTCGCGGATGTCCTCGCCCGTGAGGTTGTCCTCCTTGGGCTTGAGGATCTCCTTCTCCCGCGCGTACCGGTTGACCAGGGAGGTCAGCGCGGCGCGGAAGCCCTCCTCGTGGGTGCCGCCCTCGTGGGTGTTGATCGTGTTCGCGTAGGTGTGCACGGACTCCGAGTAGGCGGAGGTCCACTGCATGGCCACCTCGACGGCCATGGAGCGGCCGTCCGAGACGTCCTCGGCCTCGAAGGCGATGACGTTGTCGTGGACGTACTCGACCTTCTTGGCGGAGTTGAGGTGCTGGACGTAGTCGAGCAGGCCGTTCTCGTACAGGTAGGTGACGGAGCGGCGCTGGGGCTCCTGCTCCGCGTCCTCCGCCAGGCCGTTCCCCGCGACGTCCTCACCGGCGGCGCCCTCGCCCACGATCTCGTCGTCGACGACCTCGTTGGACTCCTGGACGCGCTCGTCCGTGAGGGTGATGCGCAGGCCCCTGTTGAGGAAGGCCATCTGCTGGAAGCGGGCACGCAGGGTCTCGTAGTCGAACTCGATCGAGTCGAAGATCTCCGGGTCCGGGTAGAACGTCTGCACGGTGCCCGTGGCGTCCGTGGCCTCACCCTTCACCAGCTCGCCCTGGGGCACGCCGCCGTCCGCGAAGGACATGCGCCACACGTGCCCCTGACGGCGGACCTCGGTGTCCACGCGGCGGGAGAGCGCGTTGACCACGGAGATGCCCACGCCGTGCAGGCCGCCCGAGACGGCGTAGCCGCCGCCGCCGAACTTGCCGCCGGCGTGCAGGATCGTCATGACGACCTCGACGGTCGGCCTCCCCTCGGTGGGGTGCAGGTCCACGGGGATGCCGCGGCCGTCGTCCGCCACGCGCACGCCGCCGTCGGCCTGCAGCGTGACGTCGATGCCGGTGGCGTAGCCGGCCAGCGCCTCGTCCACGGAGTTGTCCACGACCTCGTACACGAGGTGATGCAGGCCCCGCGGCCCGGTGGAGCCGATGTACATGCCGGGGCGCTTGCGGACGGCCTCGAGGCCCTCGAGCACGGTGATGGCGCTGGCGCCGTACTCACCGGGCACCTTCCGGTCCTTCACCGGGGCCTCGGGCTGCCCGACGGCGTCCGGCACGGCCTCCGGGTTCGGCGCGGCCGACGCGGCGGTCGGCTCCTCCGCGGGGTTCTCGGGCATGGCGTCAACCACGGGTGGCTCACTTCCTCGGACGTCGGCGGCTGGGTCGACCCGCGCGCAGGCGCGCGACGCCGCCCGGACATAACCGGCACGCGACACGCTCCCGCAGATCCACGGGGGTGGGGGACGGACGACAACCGGCCCCCTTTCACTGGTCCCAGTGTACCGCCTGACACCCCGAGGGCCCGCATCGACGGGGGTCCGCCACGGGAGAACACCCGCTCAGCGGCCAGGGACACGGCTCAGGACGTGCGCAGGAGACCGCCCATGCCTCCCGGGCCGTCCCCGACCCTGTGAGCGCGCCAGAGCGGCGCCCATGGCCTCGCCGCGTCCGGGACGCCGTCGTGCGCCGCGGGGGGCCGCCCCGGACTCAGCCGTAGGTGTCGCGCGGCCCGCGGCCGCCGCGCACGGTGCGCGGCCCCTTGCGCCAGCTCGGGGCCTGCGGCCCCGCCACCTCGATGCGGGTCACGACGCCGGGCCCGAGCGCCTCGTCGAAGCGTTGCAGGAGCACGGGGCTCATCAGGCGCAGCTGCGTGGCCCACGCGGTGGAGCTCGTCCGGACCCGCACCACGGAGTCCTCGAAGCTCTCCGGGCGGCAGTGCAGCGCGATCTCCGGCCCCACCAGCTCGGCCCAGCGGGTGAGCACGGAGCCGACCGCCACGGGGGTGGACCAGCCACGGTCGCGGATGAGCCGGCCGAACACGGTGGACACCGTGGCCGGGTCCCGGTCCGCACCCCCGAACGGGAGCCGACGGTCCTGCCGCTCCCGGCCGGCCGACGTCGTGCCCGCCATGGCCCCGGCCAGGCCCGCGCCCGTCCCCCGCGCCCGCAGCGGCGCCTCGCCCCGCTCCCGGGCGGCCTCGCGGACCCGGCGCAGCTGCACGAGCGCCAGGTCCGGCCGGTCCGGCTCGAACGGGGCGGGGGTCTCAGCCATCGGCGCCGCCCTCGCGCCGGGGCTCGCGGATGTCCCCCTCCACGGGGGCCGCGGCGGCCACGGCCTCGGAGCCCTCCGCGTCCTGGCGGATGAGCACGCGGTGGGCCGTGAGCTCCTCGGGGACGTCCTCGAGCGCGGCGGCCGTGACGATCACCTGCTCGGCCCGGTGCACGAGCGCGGCGAGGCGGCGGCGACGGGCGGCGTCGAGCTCCGCGAACACGTCGTCCAGGATCAGGACGGGGCGGGCGTCGGGGTCCGGGTCGTCCGCCACGAGCACGTCGTAGGCCGCCATGCGCAGGGCGAGCGCCAGCGACCACGTCTCCCCGTGGGAGGCGTAGCCGCGCGCGGGCGCCGGACCCAGGAAGAGGGCGAGCTCGTCCCGGTGCGGGCCCACCAGGGTGAGCGCCCGCGCCCGCTCCTCCTCCCGTTGGGCCTCGAGCGTCCGGTGCATGTCCGCGGCCAGGTCCGCCACGGCCGGGACCTCCGCGTGGGTGCCACGGGCCAGCGGGACGGTGGACTCGTAGGCGTAGGCCGCCGCCTTGGAGCCGTTGGTCAGCGCGGCGTACATCTCCTGGAGGGGGCGGGCCAGCAGGCGCAGCACGTGCAGGCGGCCGTGGAGCAGGCGGGCGCCAGCGGCGCAGAGGTGCTCGTCCCAGACGGCGAGGGTCGCGTCCTCCTCGGGGCCCCAGCGGCGAGAGCTGCGGCCCGCCTTGAGCAGGGCGTTGCGCTGGCGCAGCACGCGTTCGTAGTCGGCGGCGGCCTCACCGAGGGCCGGACGCAGCTGCACCATGAGCTGGTCGAGGAGACGACGACGGCCACCGGGCTCCCCCGTCACGAGGCTCAGGTCCTCCGGGGCGAAGACCACGGTGCGCAGGATCCCGAGGCCCTCCTTCGCCCGCACGGGGGCGCCGCGGTTGATGGCCACCCGGTTGGACCGGCCCGGCAGGATCTCCAGCTCGAGGGCGACGGCGCGCGACCCGCGGTGCACGCGCCCGGCGATCCGGGCCCGGTCCCGGCCGAAGCGCACGAGCTGCGCGTCCGAGCTGACCCGGTGGGACTGCTGGGCGCCGAGGTAGCCGATCGCCTCCACGAGATTGGTCTTGCCCACCCCGTTGGCCCCGAGCAGCACCGTGGACCCCGGCGTCAGCTCCAGATCGGCCCAGCGGTAGGACCGGAAGTCCGCGACGGTGAGGTGGGACAGGTACACGGGAGCGTCCGGCCCCCTGCGTCAGGCGATGCGCACCGGCATCACGAGGTAGCGGTAGTCGGAGACGACGCCGTCCTCCTGGTTCACGCCGGTGAGCAGGGCGGGCTTGGGCGCGGACGTGAAGGCGAAGCGCACCTGCGGCTGGTCCACCACGGCCAGGCCCTCGGAGAGGTAGGACGGGTTGAACGCCACGGTGATGTCCTCGCCCTCGAGCGTGCACGGCACGGACTCGTTGGCGCTCGCGTCGTCGCCGGTGCCGGCGTCCAGGGTGACCTGGCCGTCCGTGAACACCATGCGCAGGGCGGTGTTGCGCTCGGCCACGAGGGCCACGCGGCGGGACGCCTCGACCAGGGCGGCGGTGTCCACCACGGCCTGGATGGGGCTGGACTCGGGGAAGAGCGAGCGGATCTTGGGGTACTCGCCGTCCACGAGCACGGAGGTGGTGCGACGGCCGCCGGAGGCGAAGCCCACGAGGTCGGCGGTCTGACCGAGCAGGATCTCCAGGTCGCCGCCGGAGCCGAGGGACTTGGCGACCTCGGTGAGCGTGCGCGCCTTGATGAGCAGCGACGTCGAGAGGGACGGGTCCGCCGGGGTCCAGCGGATCTCCTTCATGGCCAGCCGGTAGCGGTCCGTGGCCAGGAAGGTCATGGTGTCGCCCTCGATCTCCACCTTCACGGCGGTGAGGATCGGCAGGGTGTCGTCCTTGGAGGCGGCGACGGTGACCTGGGCGACGGCGTGGGCGAACGCGGCGCCGTCCACGGTGCCCGCGGGGGCCGGCAGCTCGGGCAGGGCCGGGTAGTCGCCCACGGGCATCGTGGCCAGGGCGAAGCGGGAGGAGCGGCAGGTGACGAGCACCTTGCCGCCGTCGAGCTCCACCGTGACCTGGGCCTGCGGCAGGGAGCGGACGATGTCGTTCAGCAGGCGGCCGGAGACGAGCACCTGGCCCGCGGTCTCGACGTCGGCCTCGATCTCCAGGCGCGCGGAGGTCTCGTAGTCGAAGCTCGCGATGGACACGACGCCGGCCTCGGCCGTGATCAGCAGGCCCGAGAGCACCGGCACCGGCGGGCGCGGGGACAGGGAGCGTGCGGCCCAGGAGACGGCGTCGGTGAGGATGTCGCGTTCGACGGTGAACTTCACGAGCTGCACTGCCTCTCTGGGGGTGATGACGGGGGTTGCGGGCCCGGGGGGAACGGCGACACGCGGGCCTCAGCATAGGCGGTCCGCGCGGCGGGTGTCAGGTCGCCGACGAATGACAGCGGTGTAATTCCAAGGATCTCGGGCGCACGGGGGCACGGGCGCAGCCCGGGCCCTCGAGGCGCTCAGCTCGGTGAGGGGCGGCGGAGATGATGTTGCTTGGCGGGATCTCTCCAGGGGGATCAGAAGGAGTGGTAGCGGGTGTGGATCCTGTGGAGAACGCCGTTCTGCCGCGTCACCATGCGGATTCGGCTGGGGGAACCGTGTGGACGCCCGCTCGTTCGGGGTGTGCATCCGGTGTGGACGAGCCCCGGAGGCCCTCCCCCGCTCTGCACAGGCCCGACCGGAGTTGTCCAGACTCGTCCCCGGATCCACCCCCCAGTTGTCCACATTCCTGTCCACAGGGCACGTCCACACCCGTCGAAACCCGCGAGATCATGCGGTTTTCGGCTGTGGAGACCTGTGGATACATGTGGGCAACCGAATGACATCCGTGTGATTCACCAGCCTGTGCGCCGTCGTCGTCCCCAGGGGTGTGGACGCGGCGTGAGCGGCCTGATTCCGCCATCCACAGGGGCGGAGGTTGTCCACAGCACCGGGGGTTCTCCACAGAGTTGTCCACACCGGTGGACAATGTGGAAGAAGACTCGAGTCCCGGTCGAAGGTTCGAACCGGGACTCGAGGGGGCAGTGGGTGGCTCAGGCGCCGCGCTGTTTCCGCTTGATCTCGTTGGTGAGCTCGGTGACCTGGTTGTAGATCGTCCGCCGCTCGGCCATCAGCTCGCGGATCTTGCGGTCCGCGTGGATGACGGTGGTGTGGTCGCGGCCGCCCAGGACCTGACCGATCTTGGGCAGCGACATCTCGGTCAGCTCGCGCAGCAGGTACATGGCGATCTGCCGCGCCGTCACCAGCGTGCGGGTGCGGGACTTGCTGGTCAGCTCCTCGAGGGTGAGATTGAAGTACTCCCCCGTGGCGTGCAGGATCAGCTCCGGCGTGATCTCGTGCGCCGTCTCGTCCGTGATCAGGTCCTTGAGCACATGCTCGGCCAGCTCGATGTCCACGGTCTGCCGGTTGAGCGAGGCGAACGCGGTCACGCGGATCAGCGCGCCCTCGAGCTCGCGGATGTTCGTGGAGATGCGCGAGGCGATGTACTCCAGCGCCTCCGGCGGGGCCACGAGACCCTCAGCCTCCGCCTTCTTCCGGAGGATCGCGATGCGCGTCTCGAGGTCCGGCGGCTGGATGTCCGTGATCAGCCCCCACTCGAAGCGGGAGCGCAGCCGGTCCTCGAACCCGGAGAGCTGCTTGGGCGGCAGGTCCGAGGTGATGACCACCTGCTTGTTGTTGTTGTAGAGCGTGTTGAAGGTGTGGAAGAACTCCTCGACCGTCGCCTCCTTGTCCGCCAGGAACTGGATGTCGTCGATCAGCAGGATGTCCACGTTGCGGTAGACCTGCTTGAACGAGGCGCCCTCGTCGTGGCGGATGGAGTTGATGAAGTCGTTGGTGAACTCCTCCGAGTTCACGTACCGCACCCGCAGGCCCGGGTAGAGGCGACGGGCGTAGTGCCCGATCGCGTGCAGCAGGTGCGTCTTGCCCAGGCCGGACTCGCCGTAGATGAACAGCGGGTTGTACGCCTTCGCCGGCGCCTCGGCCACCGCGTTCGCGGCGGCGTGCGCGAACCGGTTGGACGAGCCGATCACGAACGTCTCGAAGTGGTAGCGGTCGTTGAGGCGGCTGGTCTCCGCGGACGTCGACGGCGGCGCGGGGGTCGGCTTGCCGTTCCCGCTCGGGGCCGCGGTCGCAGCGGGCGCGACGTCGGCCGGCGGCTCGATGCGGAAGCCCGGCAGCTCCTCGGCGACGGCGCGGCGGGAGGTGGCGGCGGTCGCAGCCGGGGGCAGCTCGACGTCCGGCACCGCGGCGGCGGCCGGTCCGCCCGCGAGGGAGGAGCGGCGGGCCTCGGACGAGGGGGTCCGCGGCGGCTGCAGGTTCGCGTCGATCGAGATGGCCAGCAGGATCTCCTCGCGGAACTCCTTGGTCAGTGCGTCCGTGAGGGCGTCGGCCACCTGGGTGCCCTGGAGCGTCTCGCGGGTGGTCTCGTTCGGCACGGCCAGCAGGAGCGTGTTGCCGATGAGGCCCTGCGGCTGGGCCAGGTAGACGAAGCCCATGAGGCGGGCGCTGACCCGCGCGTCGTCCTCGAGGGAGCCCACGACGGAGCGCCACGAGCTGAGCACGGCCTGGTCTGCCACCACGGAGGCTTCCTTTCCTGGGGCAGACGTCCCCGAGGACGGGGGCGGCTGCGCGAGACGGACGACGGTGCTCGGAGTCTAACGGTTGTCCACAGGGTTGTGCACAGACGGTGGACAACCCCTATCATCCTGTGGACGACCGTCCCGGGCGCCCACGGGCGTCCGGGATCCGCGCGCACCCGTTTGACCCCTGCGTACCCCGGCCACTAGAGTTGTCTGGTCCCCCGGGTGTCGGTTGATCGTGCCCGCCGGGGATTTCATGTCAGAGCCTCACCGGTCCTTCCCCCTGGTCCACCTGCTCAGGTCGACGGTCGAAGGCACACAACACGTCGTGGAGAGATCACAGTGACCAAGCGCACGTTCCAGCCCAACAACCGCCGTCGTGCCCGCAAGCACGGCTTCCGTGCCCGCATGCGCACCCGCGCCGGCCGCGCCATCCTGTCCGCTCGCCGCGGCAAGAACCGCGCCGAGCTGTCCGCCTGAGGACCTCGGTCCAGGGACGGCGCGCCCCGTGCTGCCCCGTGACCGTCGCGTCCGCACGCCCGCGGAGTTCCGTCACCTCGGTCGCACCGGCACCCGCGCGGGTCGGCGCACCGTCGTGGTGAGCGTCGCCACGGACCCCGATCAGACCCGGTCCACGTCGCCGAGCGCCCCTCGGCCGCGGGCCGGGTTCGTCGTGTCCAAGGCCGTGGGGAACGCGGTGACCCGCAACCGGGTGAAGCGGCGGCTGCGCGCCGTCGTCGCGGATCAGATGCGCCTGCCCCCGCTGCGCGACCTGCCGGTTCTGGTGCAGGTCCGCGCGCTGCCGGCCGCCGCCGAGGCGGACTACGCGCTGCTGCGCCGCGAGACCGTCGGCGCGCTCGGCAAGGCCCTGAAGCCGCACCTGCCCGCCGCCTCGGAGCACGCGTAGATGACCGTCACGCCCTCGCCCTTCGTCGTGCTCGAGCCCTCCCGTGAGTGGGGGCCGCTGCGCGCGCTGCCGTCCGCCCTGCTGGCGGGCCTGCTCACGGTCTATCGGGCCGTGGTCTCCCCGCTGTACGGACCCGTGTGCCGGTTCTTCCCCAGCTGCTCCGCCTACGGGCTGGAGGCCGTGCACGTGCACGGCGCGGTGAAGGGGTCGTGGCTCGCCGCGCGGCGCATCGGCCGGTGCCATCCCTGGAACGACGGCGGCGTGGACCCGGTCCCGCCCGGGCACCGACGCTGGCCGCCGGGCCGGCAGCCGCGCATCCTCGCCCTGAACCACCCTCCCATCCCACCTGATCTCCCGCAGGAGGATTGACCCCCATGTTCGAAGCCATCCTCTCCCCGTTCCGCTGGCTGATGTCCTGGCTGCTCGGGGCGTTCCACAGCATCCTGGAGTTCGCGGGCCTGCCCGCGGACTCCGGCTGGACGTGGGCCCTGTCCATCCTCCTGCTGGTGGTGCTCATCCGCACCCTGCTGATCCCGCTGTTCGTCAAGCAGATCAAGGCGCAGCGCGCCATGCAGGCCATCCAGCCCGAGCTGCAGAAGCTGCAGGCCAAGTACAAGGGCAAGAAGGACCAGCTCTCCCGCCAGGCCATGGCCATGGAGCAGCAGGCGCTCATGAAGGAGCACAAGGCGAACCCGTTCGCCGCGTGCCTGCCGCTGCTGATCCAGATGCCGTTCTTCTTCGCGCTCTACCAGGTGCTGCTCGGAGCGCGCGGCGCGGCCGAGCGCGGCGAGGCCATGGACGCCCTGTCCGCGGACCAGATCCGCTCCTTCGAGGGCTCCACGATCTTCGGCGCCCGCATGTCGGACACCTTCATGAACTCGCTCGGCGCGCCGGGCAGCACGCCCGTGATCGTCACGGCGATCGTGCTGATCCTGCTGATGTCGGGCTCGATGTTCTTCATGCAGAAGATGCTCATGACGAAGAACATGACGCAGCAGGCCCTCTCCGGGCCCATGATGCAGACGCAGCAGATCATGCTCTACGCCATGCCCCTGATCTTCGGCATCGGCGGCATCAACTTCCCCATCGGCGTGCTCCTGTACTGGACCTACTCCAACTTCTGGGCCGTCGGCCAGCAGTGGTGGATCATCCGCAACAACCCGACCCCGGGCTCCCTCGCCGAGAAGGAGCTCAACGAGCGCCGCGCCGCCAAGGGCCTGCCCCCCGTGGGCCAGAAGGTGTCGAACGCCGAGGCCACGCCCTCGTCCGCGCACACCCAGGCGGGCCGCGGCGGTGCCGTGCTGAACGGTGAGGTCGTCCGCCAGTCGGGTCAGCGCGTCCAGCCCCAGCGCAAGAACCGCAGGAGGAAGTGAGCATGTCCGCCGAGAACGTGACCCCGGCCCCCGAGGCCGAGGACGCCGTCGTCGAGACCCCCGTGGGCCAGGGCTCTCGCGTCGCGGAGCAGGACGGTGCCGCCGTCTCGGAGGCGGTGCGCCGCCTCGAGGAGGAGGGCGACGTCGCCGCGGACTACGTCGAGGAGCTGCTCGACATCGCGGACCTGGACGGGGACATCGACATCGAGGTCCGCGACGGGCGCACGTACGTGTCCGTCGTCTCCGAGGACCACGATGAGCGCCTGGACGGCCTCGTCGGCCCCGACGGCCGCACCCTGGAGGCCCTGCAGGAGCTCGTCCGGCTGGCCGTGCTCGCCGCCACGGGGCACCGCTCCCGGCTGATCCTGGACGTCTGCGGGCACCGGGAGCGCCGCAACGTCGCCCTGCGCACCGCCGCCCAGGCGGCCGTCGAGCGCGTCCGCGCCGGCGAGGGTCCCGTGCACCTCGAGCCCATGGGCGCGTACGAGCGCAAGATCGTCCACGACGTCGTCGCGGACGCCGGCCTGACCTCCGAGTCGGAGGGCGAGGGCGCCCGCCGGCACGTGGTCATCTCCGCCGATGACTGAGCGGGGCTCGGCCTACGAGCGGCGCCCCGGGCTGGATCCGCAGGACCGGGGCGACCGCCCCGCGCCCGTGGGGCAGCCGGCGCCGCCGCTGACCGACGCGCTGCGGCCGGCCGCCGTCGAGCTGTTCGGCGAGGCCCTCCCCCGGGCCGAGGCATACGTGGCCCACCTGGCGGACACCGGCATCGAGTGGGGCCTGATCGGCCCGCGCGAGGCACCCCGTCTCTGGGAGCGCCACGTCCTGAACTGCGCCGTGGTCGAGGAGCTCCTCCCGCAGGGCGCGCTCGTGGCCGACGTCGGCTCCGGCGCGGGCCTGCCCGGCCTGTGCCTCGCGCTCGCGCGCCCCGACTGCCAGTTCCTGCTCATCGAGCCGCTCGAGCGGCGCGTGGAGTGGCTGGACAGGGTGGTCGCCGACCTCGGCCTGGAGAACGTGGACGTGATCCGCGGCCGTGCCGAGCAGGTCTCCGGGAACCTCGACGTCGACGTCGTGACCGCCCGCGCCGTGTCCGCGCTGAAGACCCTCGTGCCGCTGGCCATGCCGATGCTGCAGGGCGCCGGGGAGCTGCTGGCCATCAAGGGCCGCTCCGCGGCCGACGAGATCGCCGCCGCCCGCAAGGTCCTGCGCAAGTATGGTGGTGCCGAGCCCGAGATCCTCACGGTGGGCGAGGGCCTGCTGCCCGAGACCACCACCGTCGTGCGCGTCAGCGCGCGTCCCCGCTGACCCCTCCCCCACCGGGACGGGACGGGCCGGGCGGCAGCAGATCCGCACACCCGCGACCCAGGAGGTAGAGCCGCATGGCGCAGGAGCAGGAGAGCCGGGGTGGGGCCTGGAGGGCCCTGCGCCAGAAGTGGACCGGCCGGACCGCCGAGAAGGGCGGCGCCGACGCCGAGGAGCCCGCGCGGCTCCAGCGTCGCCGTCTGACGCGCCCCGACCGCACCCGCGTGTTCACGACGTCCAACCAGAAGGGCGGCGTCGGCAAGACGACGACGACGGTCAACCTGGCCGCGGCCCTCGCCCGCGCGGGCATGCGGGTGATGGTGGTGGACATCGACCCGCAGGGCAATGCGTCCACCGCGCTGAACATCCCCCACACCGGAGACGTCGCCTCCGTGTATGACGTGCTCCTGGGCGAGATGGAGATCCAGGACGTCGTGCAGGACGCCCCGGACGTGGACGGCCTGCAGGTGGTGCCCGCGACGATCGACCTGGCCGGTGCCGAGATCGAGCTGGTCTCTCTGGTGGCCCGCGAGCAGCGACTGTCGCGGGCGCTCGAGGCGTACACCGCCTGGCGCGAGGAGGACGGCCAGGAGCGGCTGGACTACGTGTTCATCGACTGCCCGCCGTCCCTGGGCCTGCTGACGGTCAACGCGTTCGTGGCGGCCGAGGAGGTGCTCATCCCGATCCAGGCCGAGTACTACGCCCTCGAGGGCCTCTCCCAGCTGCTCAAGAACGTGCAGATGATCCAGAAGCACCTGAACCCGCGTCTCCAGGTGAGCACCATCCTGCTGACGATGTTCGACGCGCGGACCAACCTCGCCGTGCAGGTGGCGGAGGAGGTCCGGACGCACTTCCCGGAGCAGCTGCTGAACACCGCGATCCCCCGCAACGTCCGCATCTCCGAGGCCCCCAGCTATCAGCAGACGGTGCTGACCTACGACCCGGCCTCGGCCGGCGCCGTGGCGTACCGGGAGGCGGCTGCAGAGATCGCCAGCCGCGGTGCCCCGGCCGTGAAGGGCTGACGCGCAGGCGGTCCGCTGCTGTGGTCACCGGATGGTGCTGCTGACGACGATGAAGCCCGCCGGGGGAGCGATCCCCGGCGGGCTTCGTCGTGAGTGAGCGTGGCCCGGAAGATGGGGGGTGAAAAGACAAGCGGAAACGCTGGGCATATCGGAAGTTCGTGTTTCACGTGAAACGACCTTCTCTGAGGGTGCGAGCGTGGTGCCGCCGCGGCGGGACGATGGGGAGGGGTGCCCGTAGTGGACCGCTCCCGTCTGTCCCGCTCCCCTCTCCTCCCCTGGGCCGAGCCCTCTGCCGCTCCGTTGTGGGCGGGGCGCATCTGTCGCCAGGGGGGGCAGCCGGGGGCGACGACGCACGAAGTCACGGGGAGGACGGTTTCGCCCTGGGGCGGGACCGCGGCTGTGATGGCCGGCCGGCGGCGCACCGTGCGTTGAGGTGCGCCTCGGGAGCTGCGCGGTTTGTGGGGAACGTCCTGGCCTGCGGGTGCGGACGTGCAGGGCATGGCCCGTCCCTGCCCCCCAGGCGGGCTCGTGGCAGCCCCGAGAATGCAGCCGTCGAGCAGGCCGGGTGCCGTGGCTGGGTGCCCCCTCCCCCATGTCAGACCTCCTCGCCGTCGGTGACGTGCAGGAAATCGGGGGCCAGAGCGGAGCACGAGTCAGCCTGCCGTCGCGGGGGTGCGCGGCCGGTCTGTCAGTCAGCGTGTGCGAGAGGAGACGTCAGCGGCGAGGGGGTCTGCTGTGATTCGTCTGAGTTGGAGGGGCCGATTGGCGGCGCCTGCAGGACAGTTCTGCTGTGCATTCCTGTGTGCGGAGAAAGAGAGCCTCCGGTGAGGAAGAGCGGTCGTGTGCCCCCAATGTATACAGAGACAAGTGGTTGAACTGGCCAACAGGCGTCTTGACGTGGTCACCAGCGAACGTCGATGTTGATATGTGGACAACATCTGTGGACAGGGGACGTCTAAGGTGTGCGGCCGTAGATGCCTCTGCGGTGTTGATGAGCCCTGCTCAGTCTCCTGTAGCGTCTGACGGCTGGGCACGGGGACGGCGTGTGAATGGTGACTTCGGTGGAGGCCCCCCGGGGAGCCCGCGGCGGCTCCGTGCGGGATGGGGCGGGCCGTGTGGTTCTGTCGCTTGCAGCGACGTGGGAACCAGGGCGTCGAGTAATCGGCCGGTCGCCGGGGGTTTCACGTGAAACACGGTGGTTCCGCGCTCACCTAGCGTCGATCCCTGACCGCAGCTGTCCGCGGATGGAGGCATTGAAGACCCAGTTTCCCCACGAGGCGGTCCTGAAACTTTGATGGGCGGCCTCAGCTGACAGGACGGATGGAGTCAGTGGGTGGGGTGGAGCGCCGGCCGCGTCACTGTACTGCCGCCCGTGACATCGGCGACCACATCGAGCAGTACTGTCAACGGCGGAAGTGGATGCTCGCTGCCCCGACATGCGACCCGCGACCCGGCGTTCCCTCCCAGCCGTTTCACGTGAAACTGAACGACCGGTGATTGGGGCTCACTAGATCGAGCCAGTACCATCAGCGACGCGGCAAGTCTGAACCTCTCAAGATATAGAGGACCCTGCGCACGCCGGTCTCGGAGTGCGACCCGCTGGTGGGCGAGCTTCCATGGATGCGCGCGCGGTCGAATCTTCGAACGATACGTTTCACGTGAAACGAGCTCCGGGACAAAGGGCCGTGCCGCGAGGTCACCACCTCGGGCAATCCAGGGAGCACACGATCCGTGCCGGGAGCGAGCTGACTGAGAATGGCGCAGGAATGTGGCGCTGACTTGCGGGTGAGCGAGCACGTGGCCCACCCGAACTCATGTCGTACTTGGATGACAGACTCGTCCGTGTTTCACGTGAAACGCGGATGGTGAAGCAGCGTTCAATTCGTGAGCTGCGCGGGTGTGAGGAAGCACTGACGGCGAAGCGACGAGCAGGCCGAGCTCATCCGTTCGGCGATTCGAGTGTTCACATCACACCGCGGGGAAGTGGGACGAGTGCTTCGCTGCTGGTCCGCCATTGCGCGTCCGATGAAGCACATCATCATGCGGGTAGCCAGCGATCTGAGTACCGTCCGCACGGAGGGCTGATCGGCCCGGGAGTACATGAAAAACAAACTGAACAACCGTGATTCTGATACCGCCCGCTCGTCGACGCGGGCTCGCGTTTCATGTGAAACGAGTGAACCTCGAGAGGGAACACGAGGAGGTCTTGAGGATTGCAGCGGCACCCTTCCGAAGCGCCCCCACTCGGAGTGTTCCACGTGAAACACTCACGCTCGCGGCAGGTGCTGTCCGCGCGCCCACATCCTGCCATCCGGGCCCAATACGGACGTCTCACCCCAGAACCGAGGCCAGAACCTCGCCGCGCCCCTTGCACGTGTCAGGCCCTCGCGCGCCCCCCGGCGGTCAGGGCCAGAGCACCTTGAGAAGTGTCTTCCCGCCGCCCGGGACCATCGAGACCAGGCCGCTCACCTACACTGATCGCAGACCCACTCACTGCAGGAGGACCCGTTGAAGACGAGCCGTCGAGGAGGCCTGGGGCGAGGCCTCGGCGCCCTGATCCAGAGCACTGTAGAAGCCCCGGAAGAGAACGCCGAGGCCTCCTCCCCGAAGGACTCTGCGGTGCCGGTGAAGAGCGGCCCGAAGACTGCCGCGGCAGCGGAGGCCACCACGACATCGACGCGGAGCACCGCGACGACCGAGACGCCAGGGGAGTCCAACGAGCCCGCCCCGTCGGCCTCGCAGCGGAAGACCGCGGGCCGAACGACACAGGCCGGGAAATCAACGGCTGCGACTGGCCGGAACACCACGTCCGCCACGAAGGCAGGGCCCACCTCGTCGAAGCGTGCCTCGCGACCCGCGCAGCGTCCCGTCGACGTGTTCTTCTCCGCAGACTCCGAGGAGGCACCTGCGGCGCGGCCGACCAAGGGGCGCCCGGCCATGCCGACGGTGAAGGCGCCCAGCAAGCGTGCCGCCTCCGCGACGTCGTCGAGGAAGGAACCGGTGGACACAACCACTGACTCCGCCACGACTGAGGGGACCGTGTCCGCGGACATCGCGGTCCTGCGGGAGATCCCGGTGGGGGACATCCATCCCAACCCCCGGCAGCCGCGTGAGGTGTTCGACGAGGACCACATGGCGGAACTGGTCACCTCGATCCGCGAAGTCGGCATCCTGCAGCCGATCGTCGTGCGCGAGGTGGACGGTCCCACCCCCTACGAGCTGATCATGGGCGAGCGCCGGTGGCGCGCCACCCAGAAGGCGGGTCTGGACACCATCCCGGCGATCGTCCGCCAGACCCCGGACCAGGACCTCCTGCGGGACGCCCTGCTGGAGAACCTGCACCGCTCCCAGCTGAACCCGCTCGAAGAGGCCGCCGCCTACCAGCAGCTCATGGAGGACTTCGCCTGCACGCAGGAGGAACTGTCCCAGCGCATCGGCCGCTCCCGTCCGCAGATCTCCAACACGCTGCGGCTGCTCAAGCTGCCGCCCCTCGTGCAGCGCCGCGTGGCCGCCGGCACGCTCTCGGCCGGCCATGCGCGTGCGCTGCTCGGTCTCACGGACCCGTCGGACATGGAGCGTCTGGCGCAGCGGATCCAGTCGGAGGGCTTGTCCGTCCGGGCCACGGAGGAGGCTGTCGCGCAACTGCAGGGCGGGCTCCGGCCGGGCCGCACGCCGCGGCGCAGCACGGACGACGCCCGCCACGAGCGCCTGGACCACTACGCCACCGCGCTCACCAGCCGCCTGGACACCGCCGTGAAGATCACCCTCGGCGCGCGCAAGGGCCGCATCGCCATCGACTTCACCACCGTGGAGGACCTGAACCGCATCATGGACCTCATCCAGGGCGGTCAGGACGGCAAGGGGAAGGGCAAGAAGTCCTGATCCGGAGTTCCCGCGGACGGCGTCCACGGGCACCCGCCGCTTGTCCTGAAGATCAACGCACGACGGCCCCGTCACCCTCTGGGGTGACGGGGCCGTCGTGGTGAGTGGGGGAGGGGCTCAGCCGAGCAGGGCCGAGAACTCCTTCTCCAGCGCGGCCTTGGGCTTGGCGCCCACGGACTCGACGACCTTCTCGCCGTTCTGGAAGCCCACGACGAGCGGGATGGAGGTGACGCCGTAACGCGCGGCGATGGCCGGGTTCTCGTCCACGTTGAGCTTGGCGATCACGGCCTTGCCCTCGTGCTCCACGGCCATGTCCTCCAGGACGGGCCCGAGCATGCGGCACGGGCCGCACCACTCGGCCCAGAAGTCCACGAGGACGGGCAGCTCGGACTGGAGGACCTTCTGGTCGAAGTCGGCGTCGGTGACGGTGATGGTGCTCATGGCAGCCTCCTGGGGTTTGTTCTGTGTCTGACGAGGGTGGACAGGGGTGTTATCGACATGATTCATGACGCTCCGTCAGGGGTCATGAGTCAGTGGCTCATGCCGGGTTCGCGTCCGACTCCGGGCCGGCCGGCGCGGCCTCCTCCACATCGGCCACGGTCGCGAGGTAGTGCTCCACGTCCTGGGCGGCCACGCAGCCCGAGCCGGCGGCGGTGACGGCCTGGCGGTAGGTGTGGTCCGTGACGTCGCCGGCGGCGAAGACGCCCGGCTGGGAGGTCCGCGAGGACGGATGGTCGATGCGGATCGTGCCGTGCTCCGTGAGCTCCACCTGGCCCTGCACCAGGTCCGTGCGCGGGTCCTGGCCGATGGCCACGAACAGGCCGGTCACGTCCAGCGTGGACGCCTCGCCGGTGCGGGTGTCCCGCAGGCGGAGGGTGTTGACCTTGTCGTCACCCGTCACCTCCGTGACCTCGGTGTTCCAGCGGAACTCGATCTTCTCGTTCTCCATGGCCCGGTGGGCCATCACCTTGGAGGCGCGCAGCTCGTCCTTGCGGACCAGCACGGTCACCTTGGACGCGAACTTCGTGAGGAACAGGGCCTCCTCCATGGCGGAGTCGCCGCCGCCCACGACCGCGATCTCCTGCTCGCGGAAGAAGAAGCCGTCGCACGTGGCGCACCAGCTGACGCCGTGGCCGGAGAGGCGCTCCTCGCCGGGAACGCCGAGCTTCCGGTAGGCGGAGCCGGTCGTGAGGATGACCGCGTGGGTGCGCAGCTGGGTGCCGTCGCCGAGCGTGAGCACCTTGGGGTTCGACGTCAGGTCGGCCTGCACGACGTCGTCGTAGACCACCTCCGTGTTGAACCGGCGGGCCTGGGCCTCGAGGTTCGCCATCAGCTCGGGCCCCTGCACACCCTCCGGGAAGCCCGGGAAGTTCTCCACCTCGGTGGTGTTCATCAGCTCGCCGCCCGCGGTCACCGCCCCGGCCACGAGGACGGGGGAGAGGTCGGCGCGGGCGGTGTAGATCGCCGCGGTGTATCCGGCGGGGCCGGATCCGACGATCACGACGTTGTGGACGCTCTGGTCCTGGGCGGTGGGGGCCACGGGTTCCTCCAGTGGATCGGGGTGGTGGGCGCTCCTCCAGGACAACGGCGGAGCCACGGGCGGGTATTCCGCGGTGTCGGGCCGCGGTGCAGCGACGTCCGGCGACGGCGGCCGGAAGGTCCGGCGCGCCGTCGCCTGGGCGCGGGGTCAGCGGACGGCGATCTCGCCGAGCCGCAGGCCGAACGGGAGGTCCGACGTCGTGCCCTCCAGCTGGGGCAGCGAGGTGAGGCTGACGATCACGTACTCGGCCTCGGCCTCGGTGCCCTCGAAGGGCACGGGGATGGAGACGGTGTCCTGGTCGAAGGTGCCGTTGCCGATCTCCTTGGCGTTCGCGCCCTCGGGGGAGTCGGCGATGTAGGCGAACCAGGCGCCACCGGTGGCCCCCGTGCTCTGCAGGGTCACCTCGTTCACCTCGGTGCGCTCCTCGAGCTGGACCACGAGGTTCATGCTCTCCACATAGCCGCCGAAGTTCGGCCGTGCGTAGGCGAAGGTGCGCCACACGGTGGTGGGGTCGCCGTCGATGAGGTTGCTCAGGTCCGCGTCGTGCTCGGCCTCGTGCTCCGGCAGGTCCGGCACCGAGCGCAGGGCCTGGACGGGCTGCGGGGCGGCCGCGGCGCTCTCGCTGGTCGGGGTGGGGGAGGGGCTGGTGCTCTCCGACGGCGACGGGGTGTCCGATGCGGACTCGGACGACGCAGACTCGGACGACGCGGCCGCGGCCTGCGGGGCCGGCCCGCCGCGCAGGTTCTGGGCCAGCAGCACCCCGCCCACGACGAGTGCGGCCAGCAGGCCGAGCACGAGGAGCAGGGCCAGCGGACCGCCGCCGCGCGTGCGGCCGTTGCCGTCGCCCGGGTCGGCCACCGTGGCGCCGTCGTCGCCCCCGGTGGTGGCCGGGGCGGCCAGGGCATCCGGAGCCGCGGCGGCGGACGTCGAACCGGCAGCCGCCGCGGTGGCCCCCGTTGCGGTCCCGGCAGCCACCGGCGCGGCCGTGCTGCGGGACTCCTCGTGGACGGGCGGCGCGGACTCGGCCACGATCGCTCGGCGGGGGACGGGGCGCTGGCGCCGCACCGGGATCGCCTCGGTGTCCGGGGCGACCGGCTCCGGCGGGTCGGTCTTCTCGGCCGCCACGGGCTCGACGGGCTCGGTGGGCGGCGTGGCCCCGTCGGCATCGGCGTCGGTGGCCTGCGCGGCGGCGGCCCCCGCCGCGACAGCCGGGAGTGCGGCGGTGCCCGCCTGGGCCTCGCGCTCCGCGGCCTCGCGTTCC
This sequence comes from Micrococcus sp. R8502A1, assembly GCF_006704135.1. Lineage (NCBI taxonomy): Bacteria > Bacillati > Actinomycetota > Actinomycetes > Micrococcales > Micrococcaceae > Micrococcus > Micrococcus sp. R8502A1. Next base: position 23,460 of record NZ_VIGS01000008.1, on the reverse strand, counting down.
TGGGCCTCGCGCTCCGCGGCCTCGCGTTCCTGGGCCTCGCGCTTCTCAGCTTCGCGCCGCTCGGCCTCCCGGGCGCGCTCCTCCTCGGCACGACGGCGGGCCTCGGCCCGGCGCTCGAGCTCGCGGCGCTCGGCCTCCTCCCGCTCCGCGGCCAGCCGGGCCTGCTCGGCCTCCCGCTCGCGCGCGGCCCGCTCCTCAGCCTCCTGCTCCGCCTGGCGACGGGCGCGCTCGGCCTCGGCGCGGCGCTCCTCCTCGGCACGCTCCTCCGCCTCCCGACGTTCGCGTTCTGCGCGTTCGGCGGCTTCCTTGCGCTCCCGCTCGGCCCGCTCCGCGGCCTCCCGTTCGGCGCGTGCCTTCTCCTCGGCCTCCTTGCGCTCGCGTTCTGCACGCTCGGCGGCCTCCCGCTCCGCGCGCTCGCGCTCCTCCTGCTGCTTCCGGGTGGCGGCGTCCGCCGCGGCCAGGGCCGACGCCCCGGCGGCCGCCTTCGCCGCGGTGCCGTCGGAGGGACGGACCCGCTCGGCGAGGCGCTCGGAGAGGCGGTTCAGGAACCCGGGACGACGCTGGGCCTCGTCCTCGTCCGCGCGGAGCCGGCGGTCGAGGTCGGTGTAGTACGCCTCGTCGTCGTCGTAGGCGTGGGGGTCTCCGGTCCGCGACTCGCCGAACAGCTCGGAGCCGAGGCTGTCCGTCTGGAACGGCTCCACGTACAGCTCCTGCGGGTACGCCAGACCCAGCAGGACGTCCGGGTCGGGGTCCCCGCCTGCGATCAGGTACGTGCGGCCCTCGGACAGCCCCAGGTCGAGCACCTGCACGTCGTCGGTGCGCTCGCCCGTGGCCAGCTCCCGCGCGGACGAGGCCACCTGCGTGGCGTTCTCACGTGAGGCCACGAGCACGGTGACGCGGCGGTTGAGCACCTGGTCCGTGCCCAGGAACACCATGTCCTGGTCCGCGGACGTCACCACGTGCTGGGTGATGCGATAGCGGCCGCCCAGGACGGCGCCGACGGCGATGGGCTGGGGCACGGGCTCTTCTCCTGACGACGGGGTCGGAATCCGATGATACGTGGCGTGGCCGTCGCGGCCAGAGATCAGCCGACGCGCAGCAGACGACCCAGCGCCGGCACGCGGGCGACGAGCGGCCGGAGGGCGTCGTCCAGCTCGGGGAACCGCATGGCCCGCAGCACCATCAGGTACACCGGACCCATCGCCACGGCCGCCACCGCGCACGTAAGCAGCGCCGTCCCGATGGAGTTCCACGCGAACCCGCCGGTGTACCCGCCCAGCAGCCACACGACGACGACGCCCGCGGCCGCCGCGGCCAGCGCGGCCAGGCCGGTCTGGACGTGGGCACGCAGCACGGATGCGAGGCCGTAGTCCCCGAACCGGCGCACGGTGAGCACATGGGTCAGGACGAACTGGTACACGTACGAGACGGACGAGGCGACCGCGACCCACAGGGCCATGGACCACAGCGGCAGCAGCATCGCGCCCGCCCACGAGAGCAGCAGCATCAGGAGCGAGCCGCTGACCTGGACCACCATCGGCACCTTGGCGTCCTCGGCGGCGTAGAACACGCGCAGCAGGTAGAAGGAGCCCGAGCGGAACGGGATGGACAGCGCCAGCGCGAGCAGGACCGAGCCCACCGCGACGCCGGCCACCATCGCCGTCTCGGCCGTCGAGCCGAAGACGCGGCCCAGGGGGCCCGCCAGGACCACCACGCCGGCGAGGCAGAACATCAGCGGCACGGTGAACGCGCGCAGACCCTGCGCCGTCGTGCGTCGCACCGCGGACATGTCCTGGCGGCCCATGGCGCGGGCCAGCCGGTTGAAGAGCACGGTGGCCAGGGAGAGCACGAACACCGAATGGGGCAGCACGGCCATCAGCATCGCCATGTTGTACGCGGCCACACCGGGGATGGCCGCCTGCGCCATCTCGGCGCTCCAGGTCTCCGTGCCGGGGATGCGCAGCTCGCCGCGGTCGCGGGCCTCCGTGGCGGAGGTGACGTACCGCTGGCACAGCAGGAGCACCACGTTCGTGGCGACCATCGTGATCAGGGTGTACCCGGCGATCCGGCCGGTGTCCCGCAGGCCGATGCCCTTCCAGCCAAACCGCGGGCGCAGACCCAGGCCGAGCCCGCGCAGCGGCAGGAAGAGGATCACGGCCTGCAGCACGACGCCCAGGGTGTGGCCGCCGGCCAGCACGACCGTCTGTGCGCTCGTCCACCCGGCGAGGTCGTCCCCGGCCCGGTACGCCCCGAACATGCCCAGGTACAGCACGATCGCGCCGATCGCGACGACGTTGTTCAGCACCGGCGCCCACATGTAGGCGCCGAAGCGCCCGTTGGCATTGAGCACCTGCCCCACCAGCGCGTACATGCCGTAGAAGAACACCTGGGGCAGACACCACAGGGCGAACACGGTGGCCATCTCGAGCTTCTCCGGCGACCAGCCGCGGGTCAGGGCCGTCATGAGCGGGGCCGCCGCCAGCATGACCACCACCGTGCCGGCGAGCATCACGAGCGTGCCGAGCGTCATCAGGCGGGAGGTGTAGTCCGCGCCCCGGTCGGCGTCGCGGGCGTGCTTGATCAGCTGCGGCACGAGCACGACGTTGAACACGCCGCCCACCAGGAGCAGGTAGATCACGTTCGGGAGGGAGTTGGCGATCTCGAAGATGTCGGCCATGTCCGCGGACAGGCCGATCGCCACCGTCACCAGCGTCGCACGGACGAGGCCCAGCACGCGGGAGAGGAGCGTGCCGGAGGCCATGATCGCGGTGGACCGGCCGGCGCGGCGCTCGCCCTCGGGGGTCTCGTCCGCGGGGTCCACGGCGGCCGGATCCGTGGCGGGGGCGGGGTCCGTCGTCGTCGGCTCCTCGTCGGCGACGCCGGCGTGGGCGGGGTCCTGCGCTCGGCGCGGGGCGGGTCTGCTGCTCAAGGGTCACCCAATCGTGGTCGGAAGGCCCCGTGCCGGGGGCGGTGGATCAGGGGCGGGGGCCCCGGGCACCGCCCGGGGGGAAGTGCTGGTCGACCACCTGGCGGGCCAGGTCGACGATCCGGCGCTCGTTGGCGAAGGAGAGGCGGCGCGCGACGTCCTCAAGGCGCACCCACGCGACGTCCACGGCCTCGTGGTCCGGGTCGTTCTCCGTGGTCAGCTCGCCGCCCGTGGCGCGCAGCAGGAAGTGGTGCACGGTCTTGTGGACGCGGTGCCGGGCGACCGTGAACCAGTAGTCGATCGCGCCGAGCGGCTCGAGGATGTGGCCGGCGATCCCGGTCTCCTCCTCCACCTCGCGCACGGCCGCCTGCCGGTGGTCCTCCTCACCCTCGGGATGGCCCTTGGGCAGGCACCACTCGAGCCGACCACCGCGGTTGTAGCGGGCGATCACAGCCACCTCGAGGCCGCCGTCATGCTCGCGGACGATGACGCCGCCGGCGGAGACCTCTTCCACCGTGGGCAGGGAGGCGGCAGCGGCGGAACGGGGTCCCGCGGGGGCCGGGGTGACGGGGCGCAGAGGCGGCTGCGGCCGGCGACGCCACGCCCCCAGCGCGGAGGGCAGGGGGGCGCCCCGGTGCGCGGAGGGATCGGGGCGGGTCATGCCGTCAACTCTAGCCCGGCCCGCGCGGGCCCGTGCCGGGACCGTCTGGCACCCTTGTAGGCATCATGGATCTGACCACCGCCACCCACGCGCTGCCCCCCGGCTTCCCCGCGGACGCCACCCTGCCCGCCGTCGTCGTGGAGCTGGGGCGGAGGTTCGAGGCCGCCGGCCACGAGCTCTCCCTGGTGGGCGGCCCGGTCCGCGACCTCTTCCTGGGGCGGACGTCGCCGGACCTGGACTTCACCACGGACGCCGACCCGGACGCGTCCGAGGCCGTGGGCGCCGGCTGGGCGGACGCCACGTGGGACGTGGGGCGGCGGTTCGGGACCATCGGCTTCCGCAAGGCCGGCTGGCAGCTCGAGGTCACCACCTACCGGGCCGAGCAGTACGACCCGGCCAGCCGCAAGCCGCAGGTGGCCTTCGGCGACAGCCTCGAGGACGACCTGCTGCGCCGCGACTTCACCGTCAACGCCATGGCCCTGCGCCTGCCCGCCCTCGAGCTCGTGGACCCCTTCGGCGGCATGCGGGACCTGCACGCCGGCGTGCTGCGCACCCCCGGCACCCCCGAGGACTCCTTCTCCGACGACCCGCTGCGCATGATGCGCGCCGCCCGGTTCGCCTCCCAGCTCGGCTTCGCCGTGGCCCCCGAGGTGGAGGAGGCCATGGCCGCGATGGCCGAGCGGATCACGATCATCTCCGCCGAACGCGTCCGCGAGGAGCTCGTCAAGCTCGTGTGCGGGGCGCACCCGCGCGCCGGCCTCGACCTGCTCGTGCGCACCGGCCTGGCCGACCACGTCCTGCCCGAGCTGCCCGCCCTGCAGCTCGAGTCGGACGAGCACCACCGCCACAAGGACGTCTACGCCCACTCCCTGACCGTGCTGGAGCAGGCCATGGAGCTGGAGGGTGAGTACGCGCCGTCGACCCCCGACCCCGTGCTGCGCCTGGCGGCGCTGCTGCACGACGTCGGCAAGCCGGCCACGCGCCGCTTCGAGAAGGGCGGGGCCGTCACCTTCCGGCACCACGAGACCGTGGGGGCCAAGCTCGTCCGCAAGCGGCTGCGTGCCCTGAAGTTCGACAACGACACCATCAAGGCGGTGGCCCGTCTGGTGGAGCTGCACATGCGGTTCTACGGCTACGGCGACGCCGGCTGGACCGACTCCGCCGTCCGCCGGTACGCCCACGACGCCGGCGACCTGCTGCCCCGCCTGCACGCGCTGACCCGCTCGGACGTGACCACCCGCAACCGGCGCAAGGCCGAGCGGCTGGCCCACGCGTACGACGACCTCGAGCGGCGCATCGCCGAGATCGCCGAGGCCGAGGAGCTCGCCGCCGTGCGGCCGGACCTGGACGGGCAGCAGATCATGGCGCTGCTGGGGATCCGCCCGGGCCCGGTGGTGGGGCGGGCGTACAACCACCTGCTCGAGTGGCGCCTCGACGAGGGCCCGCACGAGCAGGCCGAGGCCGAGGCGGAGCTGCGGCGCTGGTGGGCCGAGCAGCCGGAGGCCCAGCAGGACTGAGGCGGCGCGGCGGACCTTCCACCCGTCGTCGGGCCGGGACCACACTGGCCGCATGGCTGAGAAGAAGGCCGAGAAGAACGGCGCCCCCATGGGCCCCGGCACCTCCAGCATCAAGGACCCCGAGGTCTACGAGGCGCTGCGCCGCGAGGGCGCGAGCGAGGAGAAGGCCGCACGGATCGCCAACGCCTCCGCCCGGGACGGCCGGGACGAGGTCGCCGAGCGCGGCGGCGAGGCCGGCTCCTACGAGGACTGGACCAAGGACGAGCTCGAGAAGCGGGCCCGCGAGCTCGACATCGAGGGCCGCTCCACCATGACCAAGGACGAGCTCATCGAGGCGCTGCGGAACCACTGACCGGCGCCCGCACCCCCGCCTCCGGGGGCGGAACCCGGTGCTTTGGGAGTGGAATACCGCCGGAAACCGCCCCCAACGCGGTGGGGCGGGCGGGGATAGCCGGAGGCTTTGGCCCATCCAGGTCCGGATGGGATGATCGACCGCTGTGAGTTCCGACCAGCGCACCGCGTCCGTGCCCCGCCATGCCCTGTCGCCCGAGGACGGCGTGCCCGCCGTCAAGGTCGGCACTCGGGTCAGTCGCGGCCCCGGCCGGGTGACCGCCCTCGACGGGCTGCGGGGGATCGCGGTGCTCGCCGTGCTCGTCTTCCACGCCTGGCCCACCTTCCTGCGCGGCGGGTTCGTGGGCGTGGACATGTTCTTCGTGCTCTCCGGCTTCCTCATCACCACCGGCCTGGTCCGCGGTGTGGACGCGGGCCGGGGCGTGGCGCTGGGCACCTTCTGGATGAAGCGCGTCCGACGCCTCATCCCGGCCATGCTGATGGCGCTCGTGGGCACCACCGCGCTCGCGTGGCTGGCGGTGGACGAGTTCCCCGCGGGCCTGGGCCGCCAATGGTTCGGCGCCCTGACCTACACCAGCAACTGGGTGATGATCCTCGAGGGCGGGGACTACTTCAACCGCGCCTCGCCGCCCCTGTTCGAGCACCTGTGGTCCCTGGCGATCGAGGAGCAGTTCTACATCCTCTGGCCCCTGCTCCTCTGGGGGCTGCTCCTGCTCACCTGGCCGCCGCGCAGCACGGTGAACTCGGGGCGGGTGGCGGACCGCCGTCGCATCCTGGTGGTCGCGGTCATGGCCGTGGCCTCCGCGGCGTGGATGGCCTGGGGCTCGTGGCACGGGTTCGAGCAGGCCCGCCTCTACTTCGGCACGGACACCCACGCCTTCGGCCTGCTGTTCGGCGCGTGCGTGGCGATCGGCCTGGCCCATGTGCCCCGGCCCGAGCACGGCGGCCCCGAGCCGCGGACCTCGGCCACGCGGGTGGCCGTCGCGTGGGGCGCCGTCGCGGTGCTCGCGGCGGGATTCGCCCTGGTCGACGGCGGCCACGCGAGCACGTACCGCGGGGTGCTGGCGGGCCTGTCCGCCGTCGTCGCGTTCATCGTCTGGCACGTGGTGCAGGGTGACCGGCGCGACTCGCTCTCGCGCGTGCTGGGCAACGGGTTCCTGCGCTGGTGGGGGCGCCGCTCCTACGCCGCGTACCTGTGGCACTGGCCGCTGCTCGTGATCATGCGCGTGATGGTGCCCGTGGACGCCCCCGGGTGGGTCGAGCCCGTGGCCGCCGGCGCGATCCTGCTGCTGACCGCCCTGATCGCCGACCTGAGCACCCGGCTGATCGAGGAGCCCATCCTCCACGAGGGGTTCAGGGGTGCCTTCGGTCGCTGGGGCGCAGCCGCTCGGCGGGCGTTCACGGGCGGGGCCGGGCCGATCGGCCGGCTCGCGGCCGCCGCCACGGCGCTGGGGCTCGTGGCCGTCCCCGCGGCGGCCGTGGCCGCCGTGGTGCACTCGCCCGCGCAGACCCAGCTCGAGCAGGACATCGCCCAGGCGGAGGAGTCCCTCAAGGCCGCCGAGGCGGCCCAGCAGGCGGCCCGCGAGTCCCGGGCTGCGGAGCAGTCGAAGCGGGCCGAGGCATCGGCCTCGGGGGCACCCGGCTCGGCCGCCCCCGGGGACGCGGAGGGCTCCGCCGGTGCGACGCCCTCGCCCGGGTCGTCCGCCGAGCCGTCCGGGCTCGGGCTCGGCGACCCGGCCGTCACGCGCCCCACGTACTCCAAGGAGCAGCTCACCGCGGCCCTGCCGCCGTCCGAGCTCGGCCCGGACGTCACCCTGATCGGCGACTCCGTCTCGCTCTCGGCCGCGCCCACGCTCCTGGAGCAGCTGCCGGGGATGCTGCTCGAGGCGGAGGTGGGCTACCAGATCTGGGACGCCGCGGACGAGATCGAGAAGCTCAAGGCGGACGGCCAGCTGAGCGACGTCGTCGTGGTGGCCCTGGGCGCCAACGGCACCACCCACCGGGGCGACTGGGAGAAGATCCTGGCGGCCGTCGGCGAGGACCGGCTGCTCGTGCTCGTGGTGCCGCACGGCCCGATGGACTGGATCGCGGACGTGCAGGTGCAGATGGAGGCGCAGGCCAAGGCCCACCCGGACCGGATCGTCCTGGCGGACTGGGACGCCGCGGCGAAGCAGCACGTCACGGACTTCTCCGCCGACGGCGTGCACCCCCGCGCCGACGGCCAGGCCATGTACGCCCAGCTCATCCGGCTCACCATCGAGGACCGGCTCGGCGTGCGGCGCTGAGCGCGGTGGCCGGGGCGGCACGCGCCCCCACGACGACGCCGGCCCGTCACCTCCACGGGGAAGGTGACGGGCCGACGTCGGCCGTCCGCGGGGCACCGTCCTTCTCCAGGGTGCCCTCCGCGCAGCCCAGGCCCTCGAGGCTCAGGCCGCTGAGCGCCTGCTCGTCCGGGGCCGCGGCGAGGGTCTCGGCCGCCTGCCGGGCCCAGTCGCGGACCAGCCGGCGGCGGTCCTCCACGGGGGCGGTCGGGGGGCTCTCCGGGTCGGTGCGCAGGTAGGTCAGGGAGGCCACGGGGGTGTCCCCCGGGCGGGTGGAGTCGGCGGGGTCCACGGCGAGGTGCCAGCGCCGTTCCTCGGTCGGGGTCGGCTGGTTGAGCCGGATGGTGGTGACGTTGCTCAGGTCCGCCTCCTCCCAGGTCGCGGGCAGCTCGAACGTGAGGCCGTCCGTGTGGATGGTCCGGGTCTCGGCGGCGCGCGGGGAGGACGCGGACGGGGAGGACGCGGACGGGGAGGACGCGGACGAGGAGGGCGTGGGGGAGGTGGACGCGGCGGGCCGGGTCGACGTCGAGGCGCCCGGCTCGGACGCGCCCGGCTCGGACGAGGGGCCGAGACCGCAGCCCGCGCTCAGCAGCGCGGCGGCGAGGACGAGGGTCAGGGCGCCGGAGCGCAGGGCGGGGCGCGGGCGACGGCGGCAAACGGGGCGGCGGACGGGCATGGGACGGCTCCTCTCCCGAAGGTGCGGGTGCGGGCGCACCCTCGGGCTCATCCTGGCCCAGGGCACAGCGTCGCGGGAGCGTTGTCCACAGGCCCGGGCCCCGCTGCCGCCCCGGGCCGGGGCGGCGGTGGGCAGGTCTGCCCGGGGCGACCCCGCGGGCCTGAGCGCGACCGGCTGCCCTCCTCGACCTCACCCGGGGCGCGCCTCCCGCCACCGCGTTCTGGACCACGTTCACCCGGACGGGCCCTGGCCACCCTCGGCGCCGGTCTTCTCGCCGCCGCCCGGATGAGGGCCTGACCGGCGCCCTGCCGCCGTCGGACGGAAGGCCCACCACGCCAGCCCGACGGCGGCCGCCACGAGGACGAGCGTGAGCGGCACCGTCCACGGGTCGGTCGAGGCGACCTGCGCGATGGTGCGGTCCGGCACGAGCGCCGCGAACAGGAACGCGATCCAGATCCCGATCAGCGAGCCGACCATGTTGCCGACGTGCCCGCGGCGGTTCCCGCGGCGGATCGCGACGACGCCGAGCGTCACCGTGACGAGCGTGAACACGGAGAGCCCGTGCAGCCACGAGTAGCCACCGTTCGCGCCGTGCAGGCCAAAGCTGGTCAGGCACGTGACCACCATGGCGGCCACCCAGGTGCGGCCGACCATCCGGTGGGTGCGGTCCCGGCGGCGGCGCAGGATGTTGATCGGGCCGAGGGCGAGGGAGAGGAGGGCGGCGGCGAGGTGGACGAGGAGGAGGGGCTGGCCGAGCAGATGCTGGAGCGGGGTGACGGCGTCCATGCGGCCTAAGATAGTGACGCTCTCCAAGGGCGTCACCGTGGAGAGCGGACTCCGCCGTCGCTCTCCGAGAGGACCCGCCCGTGCGACTGCATCAGCTGGCCGCCGCCGTCGACCTGCCGGTCACCTCCGTCAAGCACTACCTGCGCGAGGGGCTGCTGCCGCCGGGGGAGAAGCTCAACGCCACCACCGCCCGCTACGGCCCCGGCCACGTGCAGCGGCTGGAGCTGATCCGGGACCTGCGCCGCGTCGTCGGGATGGGCACCGAGGGGATTCGGCAGGTGGTGTCCGCCGTGGAGTCGGACCCGCCGCTGCGCATGATGGGGCGCGTGCAGACGCTGGTGCTGCTGCACGGCGCTGGGGCGACGCCCACCGAGGGGCGGGCGTCAGGTGCGCCGCCCGCCCCCAGCACAGGCGACGCCGCACCCCGGCTCACGGCCGCCGCGCTCGCTGCGGCCCACGGCTGGACCACCGCGACCACGGAGGCCTGGGCTGCCCTGGACGACCACCTCGACGCGATGCGCGGCTGGGGCCTGGACCCGAGCCTGACGTCCGTCGCGGTGTACGCGCGGGCCGCCGACGCCGTCGCCCGGACGGAGCTGGCGCCCGCGGCGGGGGAGGCCCCGGCGCCGGCGTGGTCCGGGCTCGGGGAGGAGCCGACGCCGGACCAGCTCGCCCGCTACGTGGCCGTCGGCGTGCACGCCTACAGCCGGCTGCTCCTGCGACTGGTGGCGGTGGCGCAGGGCCACCACGCGGGGGCCGACGCCCCGGGGCCGTCCGCGCCGTCGTCGACGGGGGACTGACCGCGCGCGGCACTCCGGGGGCCCCACACATACGTTCCGGGGGCGAAACCGGGCGCCGTTCTGAGGGAACGGCGCCAGGTCTCGCCCCCGGAACGGAGGGGATGGCGGTCAGCGCTCGATGTCGCCGCGGATGAAGGCCTCCACGAGCTCGTGCGCCGCGTCGTCGTTGTGCTGCACGGGCGGGGACTTCATGAAGTAGGACGAGGCCGAGAGGATCGGGCCGCCGATGCCGCGGTCCAGGGCGATCTTCGCGGCGCGCACGGCGTCGATGATCACGCCGGCCGAGTTGGGGGAGTCCCACACCTCGAGCTTGTACTCGAGCGAGACCGGGGCGTCGCCGAAGTTGCGGCCCTCGAGGCGCACGAACGCCCACTTGCGGTCGTCGAGCCAGGCCACGTAGTCGGACGGGCCGATGTGCACGTCCTTCTCGCCCAGCTGCGCGGAGGTGTTGGAGGTGACGGCCTGCGTCTTGGAGATCTTCTTGGACTCCAGGCGCTCGCGCTCGAGCATGTTCTTGAAGTCCATGTTGCCGCCCACGTTGAGCTGGTAGGTGCGGTCCAGGGTGACGCCGCGGTCCTCGAACAGCTTGGCCATCACGCGGTGGGTGATGGTGGCGCCGATCTGGGACTTGATGTCGTCGCCCACGATCGGCACGCCCGCGGCGGTGAACTTCTCGGCCCACTCCGGGGTGCCGGCGATGAACACGGGCAGGGCGTTCACGAACGCGACGCCGGCGTCGATCGCGGCCTGGGCGTAGTGCTCTGTGGCCAGCTGCGAGCCGACGGGCAGGTAGCAGACCAGCACGTCCACCTCCGCGTCGCGGAGGGCCTGGGCCACGTCCACGGGCTCGGCCTCCGACTCCTCGATGGTCTCGGCGTAGTACTTGCCGAGGCCGTCCAGGGTGGGGCCGCGCTGGACGGTGACGTCCGCGTGGGGCACGTCCGCGATCTTGATGGTGTTGTTCTCGGAGGCGGTGATGGCCTCGGACAGGTCGAGGCCGACCTTCTTCGCGTCCACGTCGAACGCGGCCACGAACTCGAGGTCGGACACGTGGTAGTCGCCGAACTGCACGTGCATCAGGCCTGGGACCGTGTCCGTGGCCTTCGCCTCGCGGTAGTACTCCACACCCTGGATGAGGGATGTTGCGCAGTTGCCCACGCCGGCGATGGCGACGCGGATGGGATTGGTGGCCACGGTCTGGTTCTCTCCTCGACTGTCCGGAACGGGTGCGGGCACGCGGCGCGCGCACAGGGGGCCCACACCGTTCGGCGGAGCGCTCACCCGGGGATCAACCACGCCAGTCTACGACCGACGACGGCGGCCCCGCCCGTCCGGTGTCCGGGCGGCTTCCTAGGATGGGGGCATGAGACCGGCCCCCGCGCACGCCGCGACCCCCAGCGAGCCGCCCACTCACGCCGCGGACGGCGCCCCGAGCGACGCCGTGACCGCCCCGGGTGTCCCCGCCGGGCGTTCCGCTGACAGCGCACCGTCCGGGACCCTGCCCGCCCCCGGCGAGCGCGGCGGACGCTTCCAGCTCGCCGGCGGCCTCGCGGCGAACGGCCCCGGACGGGGGACCGGCTCCTGGGCCGGGCCCGTGGCGCTGACGGGGCTGCTGGTGGCTCTGGCCGCCGTCGTGACCGTGCTGCAGAAGTCGCCGTGCCTGCTGCACGGCTGGGGCGCCCCGGACGTCTACTACGCGGGCTGCTATTCGGACTGGGCCGCGCTCTACGGCGGGCGCGGGTTCGCGGCGGACCCGTGGGCGCCGTTCCGGGCGGGCTCCACGTTCGAGTACCCCGTGCTGATGTCCGTCGTGGGCTCGGTGGCGGCCTGGATCACGCAGGCGCTGCCGTTCTCGCCGGAGCAGGGCACGGTGGTGTTCTGGCTCGTGAACTTCGGGTTCGTGGTGGTGCTGTGGGCCGTCGTCGCGGTGCTGACCGTCCGGATGGCGGGGCGCCGGTGGACGGACGGGCTCATGGTGGCCGTGGCCCCGGGGATCGTGCTGGCCGGCACCATCAACTGGGACCTGTGGGCCGTGGCCCTGCTGGCGTGCGGCATGTACGCGTGGTCGCGCGGCCGGTCCCTGACGGCGGGGGTGCTGTTCGGCCTCGGCGCGGCCATGAAGCTGTATCCGCTGCTGATCCTGGGGCCGCTGCTGATCCTGGCGGTGCGCTCGCGGCGGTGGCGACCGTTCCTGCTCGCGGCCGGGGGCACGGTGGCGGCGTGGGCGGCGGTCAACGTGCCGCTCATGGCCGTGAACTTCCAGGCGTGGTCCGTGTTCTTCACCTTCTCCGGCGAGCGCGGGCCGGGCCTGTCCAGCGTGTGGCACGCGTGGGACGTGACCGCCGCGCAGGCCGGGTGGGCGTTCGTGCCGGAGGACTCCCTGACCCTGCTGGCCTACGGCACCTTCGCGGTGTGCTGCCTCGGGATCTTCGTGCTCGGCGTGCGGGTGCGGCACACCCCGCGGCTGGCCCAGCTGACGTTCCTGGTGGTGGCGGCGTTCGTGCTCACCAACAAGGTGTACTCACCGCAGTTCGTGGTCTGGCTGATCCCGCTCCTGGCGCTCGCCCTGCCGCGCTGGCGGGACTTCTGGGTGTGGCAGACGGTGGAGGCGCTGCACTTCTTCGCCGTGTGGATGTACCTGGCCAAGGGGGTGGCCGAGACCCCGCCGCAGCACTCCATGGACGACTCCGTCTACGTGGCCGCGATCCTCGCGCACATGCTCGCGGTGCTGTGGCTGTGCGGGCGCGTCGTGTGGGAGATGCTGCACCCGGCGGAGGACCTCGTGAAGCGCGACCACGGCGGCCACCCGGACACCGACCCGCTCGCCGGCGCGTACGCCGGCCCGGCCCGGGGGCGCTCAGGCCGGCCGGCCGCGGTTCAGGCGTAGTCCCAGCGGTGGATCGGGCAGTCCGGGGACGACGGCGGCGTGCTCGTCCCCGCCTCGGCGGCGCCGCCCTCGCGGGGTGGCGGGCAGACGCACTGCGCCCCGGAGGCGGCCGTGGCCGCCTTCATCTGTTCGCGCCACATCACGTGGGGGTCGGTGGCCGGGTCCGCGGCCGCGCCGGGGTGCGCCGGACGCGCGGCGCCGTCGTCGTGGGCGGGGGCGCGGGCCGCGTCCCCGTCCCGGGTGAAGCCCATCCGCACGATGGCCCAGCCGCCCACGGTCCACGCCACCAGGAGGAAGACCCCCACGGCGACGGCGATCATGATGTCCACGGCGGGCTCCTCCTGCGCTGACGGGGCGGGCGATGCGGCGGGCCCGCTTGCGGGCCAGGGTAGTCGGACGGGGTGGTGGGGGCGGTACGGTCGGGGCATGACCCCCGTGACCCGTGACACCGCCGCCGAGCTGCCCGCCCACCTGCGGGACCTGGCCGAGTTCGTGACCGCCTCGCCCTCCAGCTACCACGCCGCGGAGGAGGTCGCACGCCGCCTGGAGGCCGTCGGCTTCACCCGCCTCGACGAGACGGCCGACTTCCCGGCGGCACCGGGCGGCTACGTGGTGGTGCGCGACGGCGCGGCGGTGGCCTGGATCGTGCCGACGGGCGCCGGGGCGCTGGGCCGCCACGAGGGTGCTGAGGCGCGCGCGGCCGGGCCGGACGAGGCGGGGCAGAGCGCCGGCGTCGTGCCGGTGTTCCGCGTGCTCGGCGCACACACGGACTCGCCGGGGTTCAAGCTCAAGCCGAACCCGGCCACCGTGACGGCCGACGGCTGGGTGCAGGCCGGCGTCGAGGTGTACGGCGGCCCGCTGCTGAACTCGTGGCTGGACCGTGAGCTGCGGTTCGCCGGGCGTCTCGCCCTCGACGACGGCACGCAGGTGCTCGCCGCGACCGGGCCCGTGGGGCGCATCCCGCAGCTGGCCATCCACCTGGACCGCGAGGTCAACGAGGGGCTGACGTTGAAGCGGCAGCGGCACACGAACCCCGTCGTGGGGGCGCTCGTCCCGCGCGGCGAGGGCGCCGGCGAGGCGGAGGCCGACGGTCTGGCCGCCCGCGTGCCCGGTGACGTGCTGACCGCGCTCGCGGCCGCCGCCGGTGTGGACCCGGCCGCGGTGCGCGGGCACGACGTCGTGGTGGCCGACGCCCAGGCGCCCGGACTCTTCGGGCTGACGGGCGAGTTCTTCGCGTCGGGTCGGCTGGACAACCTGAGCTCGGTGCACGCGGGCCTCGTGGCGCTCGAGGAGCTGGCGCGCGAGCACGGCGGCGCCGAGGGGGCGATCGCGTACGAGGGGACCGTTGCGGGCGGGGTGGCCGGTGAGGCGGCCGGCGCCCCGGTGATCCCGCTGCTCGCCGCGTTCGACCACGAGGAGCTGGGGTCGGCGTCGCGGTCCGGGGCGGCCGGGCCGCTGCTCGAGGACGTCATGGGGCGCGTGCTCGAGGCGCTCGGCGTGGCCGGGCAGGGCCGGGCGCGGGCGATCGCGGGGTCCTGGCTGCTGTCCGCGGACGCCGGCCACCTGGTGCACCCGAACTACGCCGAGCGGCACGACCCCGTGAACCACCCGCGCGTGAACCACGGGCCGCTGCTGAAGATCAACGCCAACCAGCGCTACGCCACCGATGCCGGGGGCGAGGCCGCGTTCGCGCGCTGGTGTGGCGTGGCGGGGGTGCCGTTCCAGGAGTTCGTCTCGAACAACGACGTCCCCTGCGGCTCGACCATCGGCCCGATCTCGGCGACCCGCCTGGGCATCCGGACCGTGGACGTGGGCCTGGGTCTGCTGTCCATGCACTCGGCGCGCGAGATGTGCGGCGTGCGGGACGTGGAGCACCTGACGGCGGCCGTGCGGGAGTTCTTCCGCGGGGTGTGAGGCTGCGCGTGGGGGGCGAGCCAGATATTTCTGCTCCTGGATGGCCGCGAGCCAGAGATTTCGGTCGTAAAAGCGGCCGGAAAACGACCGAATCATCTGGCTCGCGGGCTCGACGCGCGGGAGGCGTCGGCGCGGGAGGCGCCCGCGTACGTGGGCGCCGCGCCAGTGCCCCTCCCTCGAACTGCTAGGATGGGTCAGGTTGTCTGTGTGCCGCCGAAGAGCGCGGAGCATCACACGGACGACGAGCACAGAACCTCCTGCCGCGGAGAGACCGCGGCCGCAAGCCCAGAGGAGGTGGGTTCGCATGCGTGCTTATGAGCTGATGGTGCTGATCGACCCTGAGGTCGACGAGCGCACCGTGGAGCCGACCCTGAAGAAGTACCTCGAGGTCGTCACGAACGCCGGCGGCACCGTCGACAACATCGACGTGTGGGGTCGCCGCAAGACCGCCTACGAGATCCAGAAGAAGTCCGAGGCCATCTACGTGGTCGTCAACTTCCAGTCGGAGCCGGCCGCCACCCAGGAGCTGGACCGTCTGCTGAACCTCAACGAGACGATCCTGCGCACCAAGATCATCCGTCCGGAGGAGCAGAAGATCACCGCTGAGTGATCCTCGTACCGTGTCCGGAGGGTCTGAGAGCATCGGATCAGTCCCCGACGCCCCCACCGGAACCCCGCTGAGCAGTCCCGGATCCCCGGATCCGGTCACTGACCGGCAGAACCCCCGAAGACAGGAGTGACCATGGCAGGCGAGACCGTCATCACCGTGGTCGGCAACCTCACCGCCGACCCGGAGCTGCGCTTCACCCCGAACGGCGCGGCCGTCGCGAACTTCACCGTCGCGTCCACGCCCCGCACGTTCGACCGCCAGACCAACGAGTGGAAGGACGGCGAAGCACTGTTCCTGCGCTGCTCGGTCTGGCGCGAGGCCGCGGAGAACGTGGCGGAGTCGCTGACCAAGGGCATGCGCGTGATCGTGCAGGGCCGCCTCAAGGCGCGCTCCTACGACGACCGGGACGGCAATCGTCGCACCAGCTGGGAGCTGGACGTGGACGAGGTCGGCCCGGCGCTGCGGTTCGCCACGGCCAAGGTCACCCGCGCCCAGCGCGGCGGTGGCGGCGGCGGTGGCTTCGGCGGCGGCCAGCAGGGGGGCGGCTTCGGCGGCGCCCCGGCCGGCGGCGGCTTCGGGGGGAACAACGACGGCGGCTTCGGCGGCGCCCAGCAGGGCGGCGGCTGGGGCGGCCAGCAGCAGGGCGGCGGCCAGGCCGCACCGCAGGACCCCTGGTCCGGCGGCGGTGGCGGCGGATGGGACACCCCGTCCTCCAACGAGCCCCCGTTCTGATCCTGCGCTGACCGGGCGCGGCCCCCACGGCCGCGACGGACACGGAACACCACGGACCTCTCCGTCCGGGCGCACCTCGCCCGGAGGGCCGCCCCGGCGGCCCATCCCACCCGCGACCCGGCACCGCCGGGCCGCACTGCACACGGCCCCGTGCCCCGCACGGGACGCCGCGTGATCCCATCCCGCAGAACCGTTCTGCGGGCTCCAGAGAACTCTGAAGGAGCACCACGATGGCGAAGGCTGAACTCCGCAAGCCCAAACCGAAGTCCAACCCGCTCAAGGCCGCCAAGATCACCGAGATCGACTACAAGGACGTGGCCCTGCTGCGCAAGTTCATCTCCGACCGCGGGAAGATCCGTGCCCGTCGCGTGACCGGCGTGACCGTCCAGGAGCAGCGCAAGATCGCCCAGGCCGTCAAGAACGCCCGCGAGGTGGCCCTGCTGCCCTACGCCGGCGCCGGCCGCGGCTGATCGAGCGAGCGAAGGAAGGAACACCCAGATGGCAAAGCTCATCCTGACCCAGGAAGTGGCCGGTCTCGGCACCTCCGGTGACGTGGTCGAGGTCAAGAACGGGTACGCCCGCAACTACCTGCTCCCGCGCGGTTTCGCCACCGTGTGGACCAAGGGCGGGGAGAAGCAGGTCGAGTCCCTGCAGAAGGCCCGCGCGGCCCGCGCCGTGGCGAACCTGGAGGACGCGCAGGCCCAGGCCGCGCAGCTCCAGTCCGCCACCGTGAAGCTCGAGCGCACCGCCGGTGCGGAGGGTCGCCTGTTCGGCGCCGTCCAGACCGCCGACGTCGCCGAGGCGATCGAGGCCGCCGGCCTCGGCACCGTGGACAAGCGCTCGATCACCCTGCCGGCGCACATCAAGTCCGTGGGCAACCACGAGGCCCAGGTCCGCCTGCACGAGGACGTCATCGCGACCGTCCAGCTGCAGGTCGTGGCCGCCAAGGCCAAGAAGTGATCATCCGCTTCTGAGCCCGTCGCGTACGCGACGCGCACCCGAGGCCCCGGTCCGCTCTTCACGAGCGGGCCGGGGCCTCGTGCCGTGGGGGAACATGGAGGTCATGCCCTCCGCCCCACCGCCCTCCGACCCCGCCGGCTCGACGGCGGCCCCGCGCCCGCCGCTGTGGACGCGCCCGTTCATCCTCGTCAGCGCGACCTACCTGTTCGTGGCGATGATCTTCTACACGCTCATGACCGCGATGGCGCTCTACGCCGTCACGTCCTTCGGCGCGTCGGACGCGGAGGCCGGCGTCGTGGTGGGGGCGTTCGTGCTGGGGGCGTTCGTGCTGGGCGCGGTCCTCACCCGCATGACGACGACGCCCGCCACCTTCGCGTGGGGGCGGCGGCGGGTCCTGCTCGTCGCCTTGGCCTGCTACGTCCTCACGACGGCGGCGTACCTCTGGGCGGACTCCCTGGCCGCACTGACCGTGGTACGGCTGCTCAACGGCATGTGCTTCGGCGCGGCCGGCACCGTGCTGGCCACGGCCGTGCAGCGGATCGTCCCGCCGGTGCGCCGCTCCGAGGGCACCGGCTGGTTCTCCACGTCCATGACGCTCGCGGGCGCCGTCGGGCCGACGGTGGCCCTGCAGCTGAGCACCACCCTCGGCTACGACGCCCTGTTCTGGGCGTGCATCGGCTTCACGGGCATGGCCCTGCTGATCGCCCTGTTCCTGCGCGTGCCCGAGCCGCCGCTGACGGGCCGGTTCCGGCTGCACCGGGCGGACGTGTTCTCCGCTGAGGTGGCGCCGGCGGCGGGCGTGGCCCTGGCCTCCGGGTTCATGTACGGCGGCATCCTCGCGTTCATGGCCACGTTCGCGCAGCAGCAGGGCTACCCGGCGATGGTGCCGAGCCTGTTCTTCCTGCTCTTCGCCGCGGGCACCATCGTGGGCCGCGCCGTCCTGGGCGTGCTGCACGACCGACACGGGGACAACGCCGTCGTCTACCCGATCCTCGCGGGGATGGCGGTCTCCTACGCGGTGCTGGCGCTGCTGCTCTACTACCGGCTCGTGCACGGCGGCCGGGCCATCGCCCGGCGCCCGTCCCCGGCCTGAACGGGGCGGCTCCGGCGCGCGGACGGCGCACCGCCGCTGCTCATGCGTCCCATCCCCCGATGTGCACGAGGGCGTCGCCGCGGTGCACCAGGGGTGCCTCGGTGCGGCCGATGACCACACCGGTCAGCTCGGCCTTCACGTGCGCGAGGCGGCGGCCGAACGAGTTGTAGAGCGCGCCGATCCGGTCCCCGGCGCTCACGCGTTCGCCGAGGGAGACGTCCAGGTGCACGAGGCCGTCCGCGCGGGCGCGCACCCAGGTGGAGTGCCACACCAGGTACGGGGAGTCCTGCTCGCCGTCGACGACGTCGGGGTGCACGGCGGCGGTGTCCTCGCCGGTGGCATCGGTCGCCTCGGGCACGTCCGTGGTCCGCTCCTCGGGGACCTCGCCGGGCAGCGGACCGGGGGCGTCGACGACGGCGTCCGGCCCGGGCTCGGTGAGCCCGACGTCCGCGGGGTCCACCATGTCCAGGGCGGCGAGCACGCGCAGGACCCCGTCCACGCCGGGGGCGATCGCGTACTCGTCGAACCGCCAGGCCTCGCCGGCCTCGTAGAGCAGCACGCGCGCGCCGGTCTCGCGGGCCGCGGCGCGCAGGGAGCCGTCCCGCAGGCGGGCGTGGAAGAGCACGGGCGCGCCGAACGCCTCGGCGAGCGCGCGGGTCTGGGGGTCCTCCAGGTCGCAGCGGATCTGCGGCAGGTTGGAGCGGCGGTCCGCGCCGGTGTGCAGGTCGATGCCCACGGTGCAGCGGCCGATCACCTCGGTCATCATCAGGTGCGCGATGCGCGAGGCCAGCGAGCCCCGGGCGGAGCCGGGGAAGGAGCGGTTCAGGTCGCGGCGGTCCGGCAGGTAGCGGTCCCCGGCCATCACGCCGAGCACGTTGACGATGGGCACGGCCAGCAGGGTGCCGCGCAGGTTTTTGGGCTGCAGCCGCTCCAGGACGCGGCGGACGATCTCGACGCCGGCCACCTCGTCCCCGTGGATCGCGGCGGAGACCCACACGGTGGGCCCGTCCTCGCGGCCGTGCAGCACGTGCACGGGCAGGGTGACGTCCGCGCCGGTGACGAGCTGGGAGATCGGCAGGGACAGCTCGTGGCGGCGGCCTGCCGCCACCTCGACCCCGCCGAACGCGAAGGGGGCGCGGGCGGGGCGAGGGCTCACGCGCGTCCCCGGTTCCGGCGGCGCACGCCGCGCGGCGGCTGCCCGCCCACGTACGAGGCGGCCGGGTCCACGAGGAGGCCGCCGGCGGCCAGCGCGGTGCGCCCCACGAGCATGCGGAAGCCCATCTCGTCCCGGTGGGTCAGGGTCACCTCCGCCTCGATCGTGCGGCCGGCCAGGGTCAGCGGCATCACGACGACGACGCGCTCCTGCGCCTCGCCGTTCGAGGAGCGGACCGTGCGCAGGTCGGCCACCGGCAGCTCGGCCGTCCGCGCGTCCGCGGCCGAGGTCTGCCACGGGTGCACCTCGAACCGGACCCACGCGGCGCCGTCGCGGGTGAACCGCTCGATGCCGAAGGCGTGGAGCGCCGAGGTGCGGGCACCGGTGTCGATCTTGGCCTTGATCCAGGGGGTGTGGGCGGCGGGCAGGCCGACCCATTCGCGCCAGCCCACCAGACCCGGGCGAGCGGCGCCGTCGTCGGTGGGGGGCACGCCGTGGGAGGCCGGGGCCGTGTGCTTAGATTCAGACACGCCCCTCATCCTCCCAGGAAAGAGGTCATGAAGCTCGCCATCCTCTCCCGTTCCCTGCGCGCCTACTCGACGCAGCGACTCAAGACCGCGGCGCTCGAGCGCGGCCACCAGGTGAAGGTCCTGGACACCCTGCGCTTCGGCATCGACCTCAGCTCGGACGAGCCCGATCTGATGTTCCGCGGCCGCCCCCTCTCCGGCTACGACGCCGTCCTGCCGCGCATCGGCAACTCGGTGACCTACTTCGGCACCGCCGTGGTGCGCCAGTTCGAGCAGATGGACGTCTACACGCCCAACACGGCCGCCGGCATCATGAACTCGCGGGACAAGCTGCGGGCCACCCAGATCCTCTCCCGCCACGAGATCGACATGCCCGCCACCGTGTTCGTGCGCAACCGCGGCGAGGTCTCCACGGCGATCGACATGGTGGGCGGGGCACCCGTGGTGATCAAGCTGCTCGAGGGCACCCAGGGCATCGGCGTGATCCTGGCGCCGACCAAGAAGGTGGCCGAGGCGATCATCGAGACGCTGCACGGCACCAACCAGCAGGTGCTCATCCAGCGGTTCGTGGAGGAGTCCAAGGGCACGGACATCCGCGCGCTCGTGGTGGGGGACCGCGTGGTGGCCGCGATGCGCCGCCGGGCCCAGGGGGACGAGTTCCGCTCCAACGTGCACCGCGGCGGCACCGTGGAGCGCGTCGAGCTCTCGCCCGAGTACGCGGAGACCGCCGTGCGGGCGGCCCACATCATAGGCCTGCGGGTGGCCGGCGTGGACATGCTCGAGGGCGAGCACGGTCCGCTGGTCATGGAGGTGAACTCCTCGCCGGGGCTGCAGGGCATCGAGGCCGCCACGGACCTGGACGTGGCCGGCGCGATCATCGACTACGTGGCGGACCAGGCCGGCTTCCCGGACATCGACGTGCGCCAGCGCCTGGCCGTGTCCACCGGGTACGGGGTCGGTGAGATCACCGTGCACGCCGGCTCCGGCTGGGTGGGCCAGTCCATCGAGGACTCCGGGCTGCTGGCGAAGGACCTGCAGGTGCTCACCCTGCACCGCGGCACCTGCGTGTTCCCCAACCCCGCGGACACCAAGGTCCTCGAGGAGGGCGACCGGCTGCTCTGCTTCGGCAAGACCGAGAACATGCGCGCCCTCATCCCCGCCCGCGCCCGCCGCCCCAAGCGCGTGCGGAAGCTGCCGGCCACCCCGATCCTCGCCTCCGTCGCCGAGGAGGCCCCGGCGCCCGAGGCGCCCGCCGACGACGCCTGAGCCCGGGGGCGGGGCTCAGCGGGCCGGGGCGAACGCGCCGATGCCCGTGAGGTGCCGGCCGAGCGCGAGCTGGTGGACCTCGTCCGTGCCCTCGTAGGTGCGCACGGACTCGAGGTTGTTCGCGTGCCGCAGCGGCGAGTGCTCCAGGGTGATGCCGTTGCCGCCGAGCATCTCGCGGGCCTCCCGGGCGATGCCGATGGCCACGCGGCAGTTGTCCAGCTTGCCGGCGGAGATCATGGCGGGGGTGAGCGGGCCGGCGTCCTTGGCGCGGCCGATCTGGTGCGCCAGCAGGTAGCCCTTCCCGATGGCCACGGCCATGTCCGCGAGCTTGGCCTGCGTCAGCTGGTGGGAGGCCAGCGGCACCCCGAACTGCTGCCGCTGCATCGCGTAGTCGAGGACGGCGTCGAAGGAGTCGCGGGCGGCGCCCATCGCACCCCAGATGATCCCGTAGCGGGCCTCGTTGAGGCACTGGAAGGGGCCCTTGAGCCCGACGGCGGAGTCGGCCGGCAGCATCGCGGAGGCGGGCACGCGCACGCCGTCGAGGTGGATCTCGCACTGCACCGACGCCCGCATGGACAGCTTCTGGGGGATCGCCTCGGCGCGGAAGCCGGGGGTGTCCGTGGGGACCACGAAGCCGCGCACCCCGCGCCCGTCGCCGGGCTCGCCGGTCTGCGCCCAGATGATCGCGACGTCGGCCAGCGTGGCCAGCCCGATCCACCGCTTGACCCCGTCGAGCACCCAGTCGCCGCCGGGCTCCTGGCGGGCCGTCGTCGTCATGGAGGCCGGGTCCGAGCCGGCGCCCGGCTCGGTGAGGCCGAAGCAGCCGACCGCCTCGCCGGCGGTCATGCGCGGCAGCCACTGCGCCTTCTGCTCCTCGGAGCCGTGCTTGTGGATCGCGCCCATCGCGAGCGAGCCCTGCACGGAGACGAAGGTGCGCAGGCCGGAGTCGCCGGCCTCGAGCTCCTGCGCGGCGAGGCCGTACTCCACCGCCGAGCGGCCGGGCATGCCGTGGCCCTCGTAGGGCATGCCGAGCACGCCGAGACGGCCCAGCTCGGGGACGATCTCGCGCGGGAACACGGCGTCGTCGTACCAGCGGGCGATGTGCGGGCGGATGTGCTCGTCCACGAAGCCGCGCACCTGCAGCGCGACGGCCTTCTCCTCGGCGGAGAACAGGGAGTCCAGGCCGACGACGTCGGCGCGGCCGAGGAACGAGTCGGCCTCGGCGTGGAACGGGGTGGTCATGGCGGGGGTCCTCTCTGCGGGGTGGTCAGTGGGCGTCGAGCCAGGTGTTGACGGCCGCCGTGTCCGCGCCGAGCGCGGGCGGCGCGTGGCGCGGGTGCGCCACGGGCGGGTCCCACTGCACCGGGTGGCGGAACTGCCGGCCGGCGGGGGCGCCGGAGCGGTCCTGGACCTCGACGGTCGGCTCGAGGCCGAGGGACTCGGCCAGCTCGACGCCCTCGGCGACGGTGGACACGAGGCCGACCGGGAGCCGCTCGGCCTGCAGCACGTCCCGCCAGTGAGCCGCCGTCTGCGCCGAGAGCGCGTCCCGGCACGCCAGCAGCTGATAGGGGGCGATCGAGGGGTGGTCGTTGCCCATCCGCCGCGGGACGACGCCGGCGCCGAGCCATGCCTGGCCCTGGTTGGCGAGCGCCCCCTGCAGCGAGGAGAGCAGGTTCAGCCGCAGGTGGGCGCCCTCCCCGGTGCGCTCGCGGCGCAGCAGGGCGGCGAGCACGCCGGCGGTGAGGTCCTTGGCCGTGGGCACGTCCACCAGGGCGACGCCCGCCTTCATCGGGGCGTCCGGTTCGCCGGTGATGCTCATGAGCCCGCCCGCGGCCTGGACGATGAAGTCGTAGCCGGGCAGGTCCCGGCCCTCGCGGTCGCCGAAGCCGGAGACGGCGGCGTAGACCACGGACGGGTTCTCCCGCGCGACGTCGTCGTAGCCCAGGCCGAGGCGCTCCATGGTGCCGGGCTTGAGGTTGTGGACCACGACGTCGGCCCGGGCGGCCAGGGCGGCGGCCCGCCGCTGGTCCTCGGGGTCCTTCAGGTCCCAGCCGACCGACTCCTTGTTGCGGTTCACGGACTCGAAGTAGGTGGCGCCCGTCGCCGAGCGGGGCGGGGCCCAGCCGCGGGTGTCGTCGCCGCGCTCGGGGTGTTCCACCTTGATGACGCGCGCCCCGAGGTCCGCCAGCGTCATGGTGGCGAGCGGGCCGGCGAGGACGCGGGAGAAGTCGGCGACGAGGACGCCGTCGAGGGGGAGCGAGGCCGGGGAGGGGGCGGTGG